>JAKADD010000058.1 GCA_021820825.1 Bacillota bacterium | reverse complement strand
CGCAGGAAGGCGCATTTACGGGTGAAGTGTCGGCTGCGATGCTGCTCGCGCTTGGCTGTCGTTATGTGATCCTGGGTCACTCGGAACGACGGGCGCTCTTTGCCGAATCAGACGCTGGCGTGGCCAGGAAAACTGCGGCGGCGTTGGAGCGCGGGCTGATTCCGATCGTGTGCGTCGGCGAAACTCTGGAGCAAAGGGAGAATGGGCAGACGGAAGCGGTGATCCGGAATCAGATGGGAGTCGTACTCGATGCTCTCGGCGGACGGGGTGCGCACAGCGACCAGGTTCCGCAAACTGCAGACGCCGTGCAGGCAGATGGCGCCCGTGCAGGCGGCCTGCCGCTCACGGCGCTTGTGTTCGCCTATGAACCGGTATGGGCCATTGGCACAGGACGGTCTGCATCGGCGCAGGACGCGCAGGAGGTCATTCTGCTGATCCGGGAGTTGATTCGCGCCGCGCTTGGCGCCGCGATCGCGCAGCAGGTGCGCATTCTTTACGGCGGCAGTGTGAAACCGGACAATATCGGAACGTATCTGGCACAGCCGGACATCGACGGCGCGCTGGTGGGAGGCGCCAGTCTGCAGCCGGAATCATTTGCGCAACTGTGGCGACAAAGCGCGCAGTAATGGAGCGGCGTCTGGACGCGACTGCGCGGCAGCGGCAACGGAACCGGCAACGGAACCGCACGCAGAGGAGGCGAGAGTATGGAGAAACCGAAACCACTGGCCCTCATCATACTGGATGGATTCGGAATGCGTGAGGAGCTGGAAGGCAATGCGGTGGCGGCGGCGTATAAACCGAACTTTGACCGCTATCGGAAGCAGTATCCATTCACCACACTGCAGGCAAGCGGCGAGGCGGTTGGCCTGCCGGAAGGACAGATGGGCAACTCGGAAGTGGGCCATCTGAACCTGGGCGCCGGCCGTGTGGTGTACCAGGATCTCACCCGCATCTCGAAAGCCATCCGTGATGGCGAATTCGCCGCCAATCCGGTGTTTGCCGGCGCCGCCGCACACGTGCTGGAGAAGGGGAGCAGGCTGCACCTGTACGGACTGCTGTCTGACGGTGGTGTACATAGTCACATCGACCATCTGTTTGCGCTGCTTGATTTTGCGCAACAGGCGGGTGTCCACAAGGTTTATGTGCACGCGTTTCTGGATGGCCGCGACGTGCTTCCGCATACGGGCCGGGAGTATGTGCGCCGACTGCAGGAGAAGATGACGCAGGCCGGTGTGGGCCAACTGGCGACGGTGCAGGGCCGCTACTATGCGATGGATCGCGATAAACGCTGGGAACGTACGGAGAAGGCGTATCGGGCCATGGTCTACGGGGAAGGCGAACAGGCGACAGATCCACTGGCGGCGCTGGAAAACAGCTACCAGCGTGCGGTCACCGATGAATTTGTCCTGCCGATTGTGATCGTCGGCGCGGATGGGCGCCCGGTCGGCCTGATTGAAGACGATGACGCCATCATCATGTTTAATTTTCGGCCGGATCGGGCTGTGCAGATTTCACAGGTCTTCACCAATGACGACTTTCGCGGTTTTGATCGGGGGCCCAAGCGCCCGCACACGTATTATGTGTGCCTGACGCATTTCAGCGAATCCGTTGGCGGGTACGTCGCCTACAAGCCGACGAATCTGGACAACACGCTTGGCGAAGTGCTGACACAACAGGGTCTGACGCAACTGCGCATGGCGGAAACGGAAAAATTTCCGCATGTGACGTCATTTTTTTCCGGCGGCAGGGAAGAGTCATTTGTGGGCGAAGAGCGGATTCTGATTCCTTCGCCAAAGGTGGCGACATACGATCTACAGCCGGAAATGAGCGCGTTCGAACTGGCAGCCGCCGCGACAGACCGCATTCGCCAGGGCAACCTGGATGTGCTGATTCTCAATTTTGCCAATCCGGACATGGTCGGTCACTCGGGGATTATGGCAGCGGCAGTCAAGGCGTGCGAGGCGGTGGACGTCTGTCTGGGGCAGGTTGTCGATGCGCTGCTGGAGGCGGGAGGAGCTGCGATCATCATCGCGGATCACGGGAACGCGGACGTGATGATCGATCCGGAATCGGGCTCGCCCTGTACAACACACACCACGAACCCGGTGCCGTGCATCGTGACTGTGCCGGGGCTGTCACTGCGCGCGGGCGGAGTCCTTGCCGATATGGCGCCAACCATGCTGGATCTGCTGGGAGTCGGGCAACCCGCAGAGATGACCGGGCGGAGTATCATCAGCAAGTGATCGTGGAAGGACCGAGTTGGTATGTGGAGTGAGAGGTTGATCTGACGAAGGAAAGGGTGTTTGCCATGACGGCGATCTATGATGTCCGCGCTCTGGAAGTGCTTGATTCGCGCGGCAATCCGACGATAGAGGTGGAAGTGACGCTGGAGAGCGGGAAGAGCGGGCGGGCCATGGTGCCATCGGGCGCGTCGACGGGAGCGCACGAGGCGGTTGAACTGCGCGACGGCGACGAGCGGCGGTATCTGGGCAAAGGCGTCACGAAGGCTGTCGCCAATGTGGAAGACAGCATCGGTCCCGAACTGATCGGCATGGACGTGCTTGATCAGGCTGCAATTGACAATATGATGATCGCACTGGATGGAACCGACAATAAGGGCAAGTTGGGCGCGAACGCGATTCTGGGCGCTTCACTGGCCGTCGCCAGGGCCGCCGCCGCCGAACTGGGCGTGCCATTGTACACGTATCTGGGCGGATTCAACGCCAGAACACTGCCTGTTCCCATGATGAATATCCTGAACGGCGGCAAACACGCCGACAATAACGTGGACATCCAGGAATTTCTGGTGATGCCGGTGGGCGCTGCGACATTTCGCGAAGGACTGCGCATGGGCGCGGAGATTTTCCACCATCTGAAAAGTGTCCTGAAGAAAAAAGGACTGTCGACTTCAGTCGGGGATGAAGGTGGATTCGCGCCGAATCTGTCGTCCAATGAAGAGGCGTTGCAGATCATTCTGGAGGCTGTGGAGAGGGCGGGCTATGAGTCGGGAAAAGACGTGAGGCTCGCGATCGATGTCGCGTCCAACGAGATCTATCGCGATGGCGCGTACCATTTTGACGGCGAGGGTGTGGCGCGCTCACCGGAACAACTGATTGACTATTACGAAGAACTGGTGCAAAAATATCCGATCATTTCTATTGAGGATGGGTTGGCGGAAGACGACTGGGCCAACTGGAAGACGCTGACGGCGCGCCTCGGCGGACGTATCCAACTGATTGGCGACGACTTGTTTGTCACAAACACCACACGTCTGCAGCGGGGAATCACGGAGCGCATCGGCAATTCGATTCTCGTGAAAGTCAATCAGATCGGTACGCTCACAGAAACATTTGACGCCATCGAGATGGCGAAACGAGCAGGCTATACGGCCGTCATCTCGCACCGTTCGGGTGAAACGGAGGATTCCACCATCGCGGACATCGCGGTTGCGGCAAACGCAGGACAGATCAAGACAGGAGCGCCTTCGCGCACGGATCGCGTGGCCAAGTACAATCAGCTGTTGCGCATTGAGGATATGCTTGGAGGCACCGCTCTCTACGGCGGCATGAAGGCGTTGTACAGTTTGGGGCGGTGAACCGCAAATGCCGGGCCGCTGCGACCGCCGGGCCGCCGGGCCGTTGTGTCGCCGCGTCCGCCAAACCGCAGGCCGCGGGGGTTTGGCTTATGAAGCGAAGACCACGCGGCCCTGGCGGTCGCCAACGCGCGCGCTGCAAGCATGACGCCATGGCGCACTGGAACACTGGCGCGACGAGGGGGCGACTGCGATCATACGTTACAGCACATCGCGGTACGCCGCAGGATTTACCGTCGCCCTGGTGACCATGGCATTGTTTGGCGCGAGCGATATGACAAGGGGAGTTGTGGCGTCTGCTTTGCAGTCCAGCTTCCACATTAACTACGCGCTGCTTGGGTTGCTGTTTTCTGCTTCCTCACTCGGCTATCTCCTGGCAAGTTTTGCGAGTGGATTCGTTGTGGATCATTTTGGCATGAAGGCTGCGATTTTGGGCGGCCTTGTCATCCTGACGACTGGTTTGGCGATCACTGTCCTGGCCGCTCAGTACAACTTGCTGGCGGTCGGTTTTGTGTGCAGCGGCGTTGGGGGCGGCACCATGGAACTGGGCTCAAACGCGCTTGTGCCGCATCTGGCGGGCGGAGGGGAACAGTCCAGTTACTTTAATGTGCTGCACGCCCTGTATGGAGTCGGGGCCTGCGCTGCGCCGCTTGTAGTGGGTTTCATGATGATCGCCTGGCATCAATGGCGTCTGCCCTACGTTTTATTGCTGCTTGTTTCCCTGGGCCTTCTGATTCCCGTTTTACGCGCCAAATACCCGTTTCGCACAGCCTTGTCGCACGGAACAGACTCGCCTGCCGCGCACAGTGAGCATCCCGTGTCTGTGTTACCCACGCTCGGCACTGTCGACGCCGCAAACGATGCGAGACGGGGGTCGTATCGCGAGTTGTGGACGGCTCCGGCGCTGTACGTCCTGATGATCGCCATCTCTGTGTACGTCGCCGCAGAAGTCGGTGTCGCCACCTGGCTGCCGACGCTTTTGCACGTCCGGAATCACCTGTCGATTTCCGTGGGGGCGCTCTATCTGTCGCTGTTTTATCTGCTCTACACGTTGGGGCGGTTTGCGGGCAGCGTGGTCGTGCATCGTTTCGGAACTGTCCGGTCGATCACGGTGTCTGCGCTTCTGGCGGCCGTCTTTATGGCGTCCGCGCAGTTTGGACCCGCCTCATTCACCTGGTGCTATGCGGCGTCCGGGCTCTTTTTTGGCACGATTTTTCCGACCATCTCAGCGGTGGCGTCCGAGTCATTTCCAGAGCGTACGGGAACCGTGCTTGGTCTGCTGTTTGGCGCGGCGGGCGTCGGTGCGATGGTCGCCGCGTGGCTGATTGGGGTGATTGCCGATCATTTTGGATTGCAATGGGGATTCGCTCTCGTGCTCTGCTGCCTGCTCCTCACCACGGGGGCGATGGTCGGCTATGCGTACATGAAGCGGCCGACAGGCGGTCTCACTCCAGCGGCGACAGGCCCGGCAGACGGGAGATCAGGTAACCGCAGAGCAGAGTGATGAGCGCAAATACGAGGGCGGGAGGCGAAGCGATGAAGCCGAAGGGGTGCGCGCCGACATGCATCAGCAGGCCGCCTGCGCTTGCTCCAACCGATGCGCCGACCGCCATGGAGATAGAGGCGACTCCGAAATACGTGGCGAGGTACGGTCTGTCCGCCAGCAGCGCCGTGTATGTCTGCCGGTTGGGAAGCGTGATCACCGAGCCAATCGAGAGGCCGACCACTGGGACGAGGATGCCAAGCACGTTGACATGGAGAATGAGCGGAAGCCAGCTCAGCGCCATCACATACATGCCAAACGCCATCAGTTTGGGAGCGGACCAGCGATGGGCGTACTTGTTCATAAAGGCAATGGCCGGGTAGGACACTGCGATTTCCAGAATCGCCTCCAGACTGAACAGTTCCCCAAGCGCGGTTTTCGGCGCATGCAGCGAGATCAGGGTATCGGGGATGGCGATGTACATTTGTTGATATATTAGATAGTAACCCATAAACAGAATCACAAAGCGGATAAACACTCGATTGTCTGCAATCGCACGCACCCCGCGCCACAGTGTGGGTTTGTCGTCAGGCGCCGCCTGGTTTGGCAACAGCACAACGCTCAGGATTCCAATGCCGGCAAATATGGCCCCCGCTATCCAGCAGATTGCGTCAAAGTGATCGTAGACGAGGAACGCTCCGAGCACCGGACCGACCGTGGTGCCGATGTTGCTCGTAGCCTGGCGGACGGTAAAGGCGCGCGCCTGCAGTTCAGCGGGTACGAGAGAGGCCAGCGCCGCGTTCCCCGCCGGACCGAACAGCGCACCCCCGACGCCAAACAGGATGGCCGCCGCGTACAGCCACGGCCCTGCGGCAATCAGCGCGAACAGTGCGAAGCCGGCGGAGCGGATCAGGCAACCCGCGAGAATCACATAGCGATAAGGCACACGGTCCGCGAGAGCACCGCCGAACAGCTGCAGCCCCTGTTGCGACAGGATACGCACAGCATAGAGGTTGCCCACAAACAGCGCGGTCATGCCAAGCGACAGATAGTGGATGGATAACATCGGAATGAGCATGAAAAAGCCCATATTCATAAACAGGGCTTCCACAAACAGAAAATATACCGGGAGAGAAAATCGCTTCGACATGGGTTTCAACGCAGTTACTGTGGTCATCAAGCAGCCTCGCTTTTTTTGAACAAACTGCCCGCGCATTCCCCACTCTGGCGCAAAGCGCTTCGCGGGGGCGGTTAGCGACAGGAGAGTTCATATCACCAGCCAATTGTCATTCTAGCACATCGAAACGAGGCTGCGGCTGCGACGGCAGATTTGCCGTCGCCTGGACAAATATGCTATACTGACCCCGATTGCATGTGGAGGTGAGTACGTGTGCTGACGGCGGCCAAGATCATACTCGTGATCATCGCCATAGTGATTATCGCGGTTATTCTCCTCCAATCGGGTCGCAGTGCAGGACTTGGCGCCATTACCGGGGGCGGAAACGAAGTGGGGAATTCGCGCCGCAACAAAGGTACTGATCCTTTGCTGGCCAAGACCACTATTGTTATTGCGGTGCTTTTTTACGCTGTTGGAATCTGGATTGCCTGGATGGTTAGCCACTCCTGACGGCGCCTGTCACAGGACGGTGGTCTGCGTTCCAAAGTCAATGCCGCCCAGTGGCGGCATTTTGTGTAGGATCAGAAGCGACGGGAATCAGTATCAGTGGGTCCACTGTTATCGACAACACTGTTCTGGCGCAGGCAGGCGCGCTGTACGATCGCGTCCGGACCGATCCTGGCGTCCGCTTCGACCAGTGTGGGCCCGATGATCTGCGCCCCTTCCTCAATGCTGACACGTTCTCCTATATACATCGTATAGGCCTGTCCGGAATCCGTCACACAGACGGTTCCCTGTTGCGTCGATCACGGGGTGAGACATCACTTCATTGTCCATACTGAAGTGAAGGGAACGGCCATCTCGCTCGGTCAGTTGCTGCAAGTACTCGCGAAACAGCTGCGCGGACATGGCGCCGGTCATGAAAGCGATCACGAACTGGGCAAACGTGTGACGCATCGTATCCCTCCTTCATCGTTTGCGTAGGGTGCGCATTTATGTTGTGATACTTGTAAAGATTTCACCCCTGACCAGAGTGGAGGACGCCGATGCAGACTCGGGAACGAAATCGGGAAGCGTATGTGCACAAAGGCAGTCGCACGGGCCTGCTGATGATTCACGGATTCACAGGTTCGCCGGGAGAAATGCGTCCACTCGCGGAACATTTCGCACAGGAGGGGTACTCGGTAACCGCGCCTGTCCTGGCGGGTCACTGCAGTACCGTGGAAGAGATGAACGGCACCAGCCACAGCGACTGGATTCAGTCGGCGTACAACGCGTATATGGACCTTGTCTGCGATACGGATCGGATCATTGTGATTGGACACTCCATGGGAGGACTGATCGCCTTCTATCTGGCGAATCGCTACAAAGTGGCAGGCGTTGTGAGCATGTGCACTCCCATCTACTTCGCCGATTGGAGAGCGCCGTTCACGCCTGTGATCAGTCTCTTCAAACCGGTTCACAGGGGGCGCATCACGCGCAACGAGGAAATCGCCCAATATCAGGGCGGTTATGACGAAACGCCGCTGCGCGCGATGCGCAGCCTGATTCGACTGCGCAATGTCGTCAAAGATGAACTCGGCGCTTTCATGGCGCCGCTTCTCGTGCAGCAGGCTCGCCGCGACATGACGGTGCGGCCGGCGAGCGCGCAGTATATCTATGATCATGTCGGCAGTGACAGTAAGGATATCAAATGGTATGAGCGGTCAGGTCATATCCTGCCGGTTGACGTGGACCGCAAAGAGGTATGGGCGGATGCGCTGGCGTTTATCCGCCGTATTGAAAGGGAGTCCTAGTATGATAGAAGAGCAGGCGGTACTCGAATTTATGCGCGAAAAAGCATATCGACCGCTGACATTTGCGGAATTGGAAGAGGCTTTCGCGGTGCGCGACACCCTTGAAAGCGCCTGGTTAAAGGCACTGTTCGCGCGCATGGAAGAGGAAGGCGTGATTGTGCGCACGCGCACGGACCACTATGGCGTTGCGGAGCGGATGGACCTTGTCGTGGGGCGTCTGCAGGTGAAGGCGCGCGGGTTCGGTTTCGTGATTCCCCAGGATCGTTCTCTGCCCGACCTGTACATTGCCGCCGAAGACCTTGCCGACGCCATGGACGGCGATCGGGTGCTTGTTCGACCGCACAAGGGTTCAGGCGGCACAAAGCAGGAAGGCGAGATCATCCGTGTGCTGAAGCGCGCGCACCACATGATTGTGGGCGTTCTATCAACACATGTCGGCTATGGTTTCGTTCAGCCAGACGACAAGCATCTGACGCAGGATGTATTTGTGGCTGATGAAGACCTCGCGGGGGCGGTGGAGGGACAAAAGGTCGTCGCAGAAATTACCGAATACCCGACGGTCGGCAGACAGAGCGCCAATGGCAGGGTGATTGAGGTGCTCGGGTTTCCCAATGATCCTGGGGTCGACATTCTTTCAATCGTACGCAAATACGGACTGCCGCAGACATTTCCTGACGACGTCCTGCAGGAAGCGGAACGCACCGCGAACACGCTTTCCGCAGCGGACCTGGAGGGGCGCAGGGATCTGCGCGGGGAAGTTGTGGTGACGATTGACGGGCCTGACGCAAAGGACCTCGATGATGCGGTCCAGCTCAAGAAATTGGCCAATGGGAACCATCTTCTGGGTGTGCATATCGCGGATGTATCCTATTATGTGCGCGAGGGGTCCGCATTGGATCGGGAGGCGTACAGCCGCGGCACAAGTGTGTATCTCATCGACCGTGTGATCCCGATGCTGCCGCCGCGCCTGTCAAATGGGATCTGTTCGTTAAACCCGCAGGTGGACCGTCTCACGATGACCTGTGAGATGGAATGGTCGCCCAGTCTCGAACTGGTTCGCCATGAAATATTTCCGTCTGTGATCTGTTCCAGCGAACGCATGACGTATGGGGCGGTGCGCGACATCCTGAGCGGAGAGGACCCCGAGTTGACCGAGCGCTATCGAAATCTAGCACCCATGTTTCGCGAGATGGAAACATTCGCGCAAAGGCTGCGCAAACGCCGTATGGAACGGGGCGCTGTCGATTTCGACTTTGCAGAGACGAAGATCAGAGTCGACGAATGGGGCAAGCCGCTGGAAATTGTCAAGCGTGAACGCGGTATCGCGGAAATAATCATCGAGGAGTTTATGCTGGCAGCCAACGAGACAGTCGCTGAACATTTTTTCTGGATGGAAATACCGTTTCTCTATCGCGTCCATGAACCGCCAACGCTCGAAAAGATGGTGGCGCTGAACGAATTTGTTCATAATTTCGGCTATCATCTGAAGGCGGCGGGCAATATCCATCCGCGCGCACTCCAGGATCTGCTTGCGCATGTGCGGGGCAAGGCGGAAGAAGTGGTGGTCAGCCATGTGATGCTGCGGTCCTTGAAGCAGGCTCGCTACGCTGCGGAGAGTCTGGGCCATTTCGGTCTGGCAGCCGAATACTATTCCCATTTCACAAGTCCAATCAGGCGTTATCCGGATCTGATGATTCATCGGGTCATGCGCGAAGTGATTGCGCGGGGGGCGCTGTCGGAAGAACGGTATGCGTATCTGCAGGCGATCATGCCAGAGGTTGCCAGTGAGTCGAGTGAGCGGGAGCGAACGGCGGTCGACGCTGAACGGGAGACGGATCAGGTCAAGAAAATCGAGTTTATGCTGGACAAGGTCGGCGACGAGTTTGACGGCATGATTTCAGGTGTGACCGGATTCGGACTGTTCGTACAGTTGGACAACTCCGTCGAGGGTCTGATTCATGTCAGTTACCTGGACGACGACTATTATCACTACCATGAGAAACTGCACGCCCTGATTGGCGAGCGCATGAAACGCGTGTATCGGATCGGGGATCGCCTGCGCGTGCGAGTCATGAGCGCCAGCAAGGAAAGCCTGTCGATAGACTTCGCGCTGGTGGCGAAAATTCAGGGTGAGGAACTGAATTGGGTCGGCGCTGAGTCAAAGGGAACAGACTTCGCCGGAGGTCGCGAAACGAGGACGGGCGCAAGAGCAGGCGGTCGCAACGGCGCAGCAGGCGGAAGTGCGCGCAAGGCAGGCTTCGGTGGTGGTGAGCGCAAGGTGGGCGGCGGCGGTGCGCGCAAGGCGGGCGGCGGCGGTGGGCGTAAGGCGGGCTTGGGCGGCGAGCGTAAGGCGGGCGGCGGCGGCGAGCGTAAGGCGGGCTTCGGCGGCGAGCGTAAGGCGGGCGGCGGCGGCGAACGTAAGGCAGGCTTCGGCGGCGAGCGCAAGGCAGGCTTCGGCGGCGAGCGTAAGGCGGGCTTCGGCGGTGCGCGTAAGGCGGGCTTCGGCGGC
>JAKADD010000057.1 GCA_021820825.1 Bacillota bacterium | reverse complement strand
CCGCGATTCGCATGCAGACCAGGCTGGCCGCGCTCGGATACAGGGAAGTGCGGGCTCTTGCATCGTCCCCGCTGTTGGCGCGCGGGGAGTTGATCAAAGGCCACGAGTTTCACTACTCGACGGTGACGTACAACGATGCGCCGACCCCGCACGCCTACGATGCAGTGGGGTTGCGCGGGTCGAAACAGGAAGGATACGTCGACCGGTCGCTTGTGGCGGGGTATACGCATCTGCATTTTGCCTCGAACGTCTCGGCTGTGAAGAATTTTATCGCATCGTGCGAAGTGTATCGAAGGGAGGGGAAGCGGGCGCCATGAGCGAATCTGGTTACTACGCGGCCTGGTTGCGTTTGGACGGTTGCCGCTGTGTGGTGGTCGGAGGCGGACGGGTGGCGGAGCGCAAAATCGGCAAGCTGCTGCAGAGTGGCGCAAAGGTCACGGTGATAAGTCCTGCGGTGACGCCGCGGATTCAGCAGTGGAGCGAATCCGGACGGGTGACGTGGCATGAGCGCGGGTATGGCGAAGGTGACATCGCGGGCGCCCGCATTGTCTTTGCGGCGACCGATGACCGCGCTCTCAATCGGCGCGTCTTTGCAGCGGCGGATGCGGCGGGGAAATGGGTGAATGTAGCGGATGACGCGACTTTATGCACGTTTCTTGTTCCTGCGGTGTACCGGCGCAAACACCTGCAGATTGCCATTTCCACGCTGGGAACGGCGCCGCAGACAGCAAAGAGACTGCGGCTGCTTCTGGAAAACGATGTCGCCCAAGGCACGCAAAATTTCCAGAAGGAAGTGTTGTCATTTGAAGAGCTGGGCCGTGACGGCGATGGTCATGGAGACGGTCATGGGCCTCATCAGTGCGGGGAGTGATTCTAGTGATCGGTTTTATTCGGCATGGTCAGACAACCTGGAATCTTTCGGGGCGGATCCAGGGAACGATCGACGCGCCGCTCACTGTTTGGGGAGCGGCGGCCGTTCGTGCGTATGCCGCCGCCGCTGCTCTGGCGAATCTGCAGGTGATTTGGTCGAGTCCACTGCAAAGAGCCAGTCAGACCGCCCACATCCTGGCGCAGACTCTTGGTTCCGGGCAGGTGGGGCAGGTGATCGAGGTGCGTCTGCTTGCGGCGTTGACAGAGCGCAACTATGGCGTGTACCAGGGCCAGCGGCTCAGCGCGTTGCAAAACAGCCCTCTGTTTGCGGCGGCGGAGCACGAACTGTCCGGTCGCGGAGTGGAAGACTGGCCGCTTCTGACGCGGCGGGTCAAACAGGCGCTCGGCGTCATCGCGGCAGGCCCTGCACCCAGTCTCGTCGTGGTGCACGGCGGATGGATGAAGGCGCTGCAAGCGCTGCTTGAAACCGGCCTGGAGCGGGAGAATGGCGAGAACCTGTCGCTGGTCTGGATGGACCGAAAAACACTCCTGAAACAGATATCTGACAGTGCGCGTTTTATCCCGAGCGACGGGCGGATAAACTACGGCAACTGATGCGACACAAGCTGACTGTCGTATGTGTCCAGATAGTGGTCAAGGGAACGGGACAATCGCTCCACGCCCGCTTCCAGTGCAAGCGGCGCGGAATGCGAGAAGTTCAGCCGCAACGTGTTCTTTTCAGGTATATGAGCGTAAAATTCGGTGCCAGGCACAAAGGCGACGCCTTCTTTTACGGCCACGCTCAACAGGTCTTCGGCCATGACTGTCTCTGGAAGCGTCAGCCATAAAAACATTCCGCCTGCTGGTTTGTTCCAGCGCACACCGCTCAACTGGTATTGTGTCAACAAGTCGTCCATGAGCAGCATGCGTTTTTTATACTCCGTACGGATGACGGCAATGTGCGCGTCGAGATCAAAGTGCGCCAGGAGTTGAAACAGCGCCTGCTGGTCAAGAGAACTGGAGTGCAGATCAGCCGCCTGCTTGGCCCGCGCCAAAGCGCCGATCACGGTGGGGTGTCCCATTACCCAACCGATGCGCAGCGCCGGAGCAACAATCTTGGAAAAAGTGCTCGTGTAGACGACTGTGGCGCCTCCATCCAGTGCGTCTAAAGAATAGATGGAGGGGTATGACGCAGTAGGGTCAAATATGATTTCTCCGTAGGGATCGTCCTCAACGATCAAGACATCATGCAGGCGGCAGAGCGCGACAAGTTGCTGACGGCGTTCGACGCTCCAGACCCTTCCGGTTGGGTTGCCAAACGTGGGCGTCACGTAGAGGAATTTCGGTTTGAGATGGAGGATTTTCTGTTCCAGGGCAGCCAGATCCATGCCGTCATCGTCAGTTTGCACAGGCTCAACGACGGCGGAGTGATACCGGAAAATCTGCAGCGCGGACAGATAGGTTGGATCTTCGACCAGAATAACGTCGCCCGGTTCAATGAGCACGCGCGCGAGCAGATCGATCGCCTGCTGCGATCCGGTCGTGAGCAGCACATCACGCGAAGAAATCGGCATGCCTTTTTGGATCATACGCGCGGCGATGGCTTCCCGCAAGGGGGTGTATCCTTCTGTAAGTCCATATTGAAGCGCCCGGTTGCCTTGCTGAAACACACGCTCAAATGCCTGCTGAAGCGCTTCTTTAGGGAAGAGTTCTTCCGCTGGCAACCCTCCGGCAAACGAGATGATGGAATCGTTCTGCGTGAGTTTCAGAATCTCTCTTACAGCAGACGCTTTGACTTCACGCGCGACAGCAGACAAACGATAATTCATAGTATCCTCTCCCACTGCGAAATTGTTCTGTCTTAGCACAGTTATCAATCGTCTGGGCACAGATTGACTTGATGTTCATCATAGTATACACGATATTCAGAAATAGTGGCCTCCTCGCCGATTTACCACCCATCCGACTAACTCCCCGAACTCGCATATCTTTTGATCCCGGCGCGCCACACCAGGGCGGCCATGCCAATTGAGACGATCGCAACAAGCGGCGGCAGAAATCTGAGCCAGGTTCCATCGTTCGTCTTCCCAAGCAACACGAGAGAGGGGTAGTAATTCATAAACGAAATCGGAATAACAGTCACAACAACCTGAAACCACGTTCCAAAGAGGTCAATCGGGTATTGTTGCACGAGTAGGTTAAAGCGGTTCATGATGTTGGCCAGCGCCAGGGATCTGCCCATCCAAAACGCTGTGGAAGCGATCATCCAGCGGATCGACACCTCGATCACCGTACCCGAAAGGATGGCGACAACGAAAAACAGCCATTGCCATGCTTGCCAATGCAGTCCCTTGTTGTCATAAGCCAAGCTGAACGCGGCGACTCCCACCAGTACATCGCCGATGCCGATGTACTGGATCTCCCGACCAAGAAATTGAATCAACGGGCTGATCGGCCGGATGAGAAACTGATCAAACGTTCCCTGCGCGATATAGGTATCCATCATGTTGAAGTGCCAAAACAGCAGGCTGTATAAACTATGGCTGAGCACGAACATGCTGTACAGAAACACCAGATCCCAGACTGTCCAGCCATGCAGTTGCGAAAAACGGTGAACCAGAATTCCGATCAGTCCGAGATTGACGGCGTTCAACACGAGTACACTGATGATGCCGGTAACAAAATCAGCACGGTACTGCAATCGGCTCTGCATGGAGATGCGGATCAGTTTCACATAAATGCGCAAGTCGTCCATGTCGATCAACCTCCCTGCACCACCAGTCGGGTATAGACACCTGTCCATGCCAACCTCCCGCCGATGGTCAGAGCGACAACCCATATGCTCTGAAAAATGAGCGCCTCAAGTGCGGCGACCCCGCTTAACTTGCCAATATAGATCGAGATCGGGATCGCGTAGATGCTGCGAAACGGCAATACATTCGCAAGCGTACCGAGAAATCCCGGAAACAGCCAAAGGGGAACCATCTGCCCCGAAAAAAAGCGGACAAGTGAACTGTAGGCCCAAGATATGCTGCGAATGTCAAGCGTAATGATCGCCACCATGCCGAGCAGGAAATTCAGCGAAAAAAGCACCACATAACCGAGCGCGAGGCTCACGACAAAAAGTCCTGCCGCAACTGGGGAAGCAGGCAGTTGCAAGCCCAGGAACGCCCCGCCGATCAACGCCGCGGGAAGGACAAGCGTTCCCAGACGAAACAGGATTTCGCCACAGTTTTTTGCCAGCATATGAAGGTGAAAATCCAGCGGTTTCGCAAGATCGGTGTCAATTCCACCCGTTTTTAATTGGGTGGCAATGTACGTCTGCGGCCCCTGGTTGGGATTGAGAATGGCCTCCAACGCCATGCCCAGGATGCCGTATGTAACCATTTGCGCCAGATTCACGCCAAACGCTGCGGGGTGTTGACTGTAGAGGCTGGTCCATATCCAATGCACGCTGTACATCATGAGAAAGACGGAAATCAACTGCAACCAGTAGTCAAACCGATAGATGGCCGTATTTTGGAACGCCTGCCGTGTGAACGACCAAAATATCTTCACCTTCTAGATCCCTCTCCCTCTGGCTTCGCTTGCCCCATAGATCGTACGCACCATGTCTTCAATGTCCGGTTCTTCCACGGCAAGATCGACGACCGGATAGCGAGCGCTGATGTAAGCGATCAACTCGGAGGGGGTGGCTGCGAGGCGATCAAATTGGAACCACTGCTTGCCGCCTGCGGATTTGACGCACTCTGCGTTCGGAACTGTCAATTCTGGTATCTCCCGCTCAAATTGCACGACTAAAGTACGGTGGCGGCCATATTTGCCGCGGATCTGCTCCACGCTCCCATCATAGATCATCTGTCCATGATCGATGATCATCATGCGCGTACAGAGTTTTTCAATGTCTCTCATGTCATGGGTGGTGAGCAGCACCGTAACTTTCTGTTCACGGTTGATTTCCTTGATGAAGCGACGCAGACGCTCCTTCGCGACGACATCCACGCCAATCGTCGGCTCATCCAAGAACAGGATGCGCGGCGTGTGCACCAGCGCCGCTATCAGGTCGGCGCGCATTCGCTGTCCGAGGCTGAGTTGCCGCACAGGCGTGTGTTGGAACTCGTGGAGATCGAGAAGATCGGAAAAGAGTTCCAGATTGCGCTTGAACTCGGCGTTCGACACCTTGTAGATGTCTTTTAGCAAGCGCAAACTGTCGATGACGGGAACATCCCACCACAACTGCGTCTTCTGGCCGAAGACCACGCCGATCTGGCGGGTGTACTCTTTTCGCTGCTTATGCGGCGACAGTCCATTGACCTCAATGCGGCCGCTGGTCGGAACAAGGATGCCCGTGAGCATCTTGATCGACGTCGATTTGCCGGCGCCGTTGGGTCCAATGTATCCGATCAACTCTCCGGGCTCGATGTGAAAGGAGATGCCGTCCACCGCCCGCTTCACCGCGTAGTCTCTGCTGAGCAGCGTGCGAATGCCGGAAAAGGGGCCTTCCTTTCGCACTGGACGCCTGTATTCCTTGACTAGGCTATCTACATGAATCAACTATTTTATCACCGCACTTCGATTTTGTATGAGGGTGCTTTTCCTACCTCAGGGTAGTTAATTTTTTATCGGAACCGTGAAACCAAACCAGGGTTGGGTTCAATCTGCACCCCAACCAGTGCCCAATGCTGGAACGGACTTCGCCAGTATAAAAATAACACAGAGAATGGACGCTGTCAGCGCATATTCGGATCATGTTCCGTCAAACGCATCTTTTCCAAGTTTATAGTGGATCGAAGAACAGTCGGATTGCCTGTGCTATACTGTTACCAATTCGGGTTGCGCCGATTGTAGGTATCATAGCTGATATAGCAGATGATGATACAACAGGGGAGGCTTCCGGTAATGAACGCGGTGGTTGTCACTGAATTTGGTTCTCCTGAAGTTCTGAAATACATGACAGTTGACATTCCGTCCATGGGCGCCAATCAGGTGTTGATCCGCGTCCAGGCAACGAGTGTAAACTTTGCGGACATTAAATCGCGTTACGGCAGATATCATGGTGCAACAAACCCTCCCTTCATTCCCGGATTGGATGCGGCTGGTATTATTGAGGCGGTGGGTTCTGATGTTTTGCATTTGAAGCCGGGACAGCGTGTGATCGCTTTCCCCAGTATGGGCTCGTACGCTGAATACATAGTTGCAGACGAGTCTCTCACCTTTGTGCTCCCCGACAATGTCGACTTTGACACAGCGGCGGCTTGTCCCATTGTATCCTTTACTTCATACAAGTTGCTCGCCGATGTTGCCAGACTGAGTGCGGGTGAAACGGTCCTCATTCATGCCGCCGCAGGCGGCATTGGCACGACGGCGATTCAATTGGCGAAAATTTTAGGCGCTGGCTGTGTGATAGGTACAGTCGGAAACGAGGCCAAGATTGCGACAGCCTTGGAAGCAGGCGCCGATCATGTTATTTGTTATGAGGAGGTTGACTTCGCTGAAAAGGTGAACGAACTGACTGGCGGGCGAGGGGCTGATGTGATTCTGGATTCCGGCTCCGGATGGGTATCGGAAAAAAGCCTTGAATGCTTGGCCACGTTTGGCAGACTGGCGCACTTCGGCAATTCCAGCGGCGAGGTTGGGCAATTCAAAACAAAGGATTTGCATGCAAGCTGCCGGTCTGTTCTCGGCTTCAGTTTAGGAACGACCAGGAAAGAACGACCCCATCTCCTGCGTGACGCCGCTGATCGTGTGCTGGGTTATTTGGCGGAGGATCGTTTGAAAATGAAAATCGGGAAACGATTTGCGCTCCGAGAAGCGGCAGATGCCCATCGTTGGGTGGAAAGCAGAAAGAGTACAGGAAAAGTTTTGCTGTCTATGGGAGAGTAATTCTTCATCGCCAATGCATGGGGTCATGCTCTATGCTGACCCCTCAGTGTGTCAATCAATCCTGCTCAAACGAGATCTGCACCTTCATCAGATTGGACGCCTTGCCTCCCGACAGGAAGCCAGGCACATCTTCTATGCGAATGCTCTTGGAAATGAGCGCCTGCACGTCAAACCGGCCCGCACCCATCCAATCAAGTGCTGGGCGATACGTGTGGTTCACCGCCATGGAGCCGACGATTTTCCAGTCCATATGGTAAATATTAAACGGACTGACGGAAACTCTTTCTTCGACGGGCGCCACGCCGAATTGAAGATACATTCCCTTCGGCCCCAGATAGTCAAATGCAGACTGGATCACCGAGGGAATCCCAGTGGCGTCGACAACGACCTCAAATCCGCCGCTTCCCATTCTATCTGCCAGAGCGCTGGCGCTGTCCTTGCTCAGATATGTACGGGTCGCTCCGAAGCTTCTCGCCAGAGTCAGCTTCGACTCATCCACGTCGACTACCGTGAGATCCGCGCTTCCTGAGCGAGCCAACGCCTGAATGAGCAACTGACCCATGCTTCCCGCCCCAAACACCAGAACACTCTGCCCGACTTTCATTTGCAGTTGATTAAGACCGTGCACAACGCAAGCGACAGGTTCAATAAACGCGCCTTCTGCAAAAGACATATGATCTGGTAAGCGAAACACATTGCTCGCAGGCACTTTCACGTATTCCGCCATGGCGCCAGAAGTCGTGTCTCCTATCGCGCCCCATGATTCGCAGTGATTTCCCCGCCCGCTCAGACAGAGTTCACATTCCCCGCAAAATAAGGATGGATCTACGGCGACCCGGTCACCGAGTTTGAATTTTTTCACTCCATCACCGATCCGATCAACGATACCCGAAAACTCGTGCCCTGGAATAAGAGGATATGGAGATAAATAATCACCCTTAAAGATGTGGAGATCCGTGCCACAGATTCCGCAACGCATGACATGAATCGTCACCTCATTGGGCCCCGGCTCCGGATAAGGAACATCGCTCACGATCGCACGGTTCGGCGATTCGATAATTACAGCCTTCATCACGACCACCTCATCTACTTAATGGCTCCAGCCGTAAGTCCGCGGACCAAGTGTTTTTGTGCGTACAATCCCAAAATGACTGGAACAATAATGATGAGCGTCGCCAGAGCTGACACTTTAGCAATAAACAGGCCTTCGTTCGTCATGAAAGAGGAAACCATGATCGGCAACGTGCCGGAATGGGTGAACGTCAAATTGACTGCAAAGAAAAAATCATTCCAGGCAAAAACTATGGACAGTAGCGCCGTAGCGGTCAGACCCGACACACTCATGGGAATGGCAACTCGCAAGAGTGCGCCCCATTTCGAGCACCCATCCAATAAGGAAGCTTCCATTACTTCATTTGGCAGGTCCATAAAATAGGAGCGGGACATCCACACCACCAAGGGCAAATTCATGGCCGTGTACACGATCATCAAAGAGAAAATGTTATTCAAAAGATTAAGGCGCTCAAAGATTACGTACAGCGGAACTATGATGGCCGCAAACGGCATAAAGCGAGTGGAAAGAATGAAAAACAGCAGATTCTTGGAGCGCTTGCGGTGCATGTAAAAAACCATCGCATACGCGCAGGGAACACCCAAGAAAAGCGCGACAACAGTGGATACCGTCGAGGCCAACAGACTGTTCGAAAAATAGTTCCAAAACCCGCCGCCAAAAGCAAGTAAAAATTGATGGACAGTCGGTTGAAACAGGAACAGTGGCGAACTGCTGTAGGCTTGGCTTTCCGTTTTAAAACCCGTGATCACGGTCCACAATACTGGGAAAATAAACAATAGCACCACGACATAAGTGATCGCTGTGTAAAGAGCGCCGAGCCGGGAATGTTTTCGTTTTGCAGTCATGCGCTTACTGACCTCCTTCGCGGTCCAGGAAACGGATCATGATCCTCGCAACGATAATGGCCAATATGACGCCAAATACGCCAATCGCCGCTGCATGGCCAATATTCCAGTGAATAAAAGCCACTTGGTACGTGTAGAAAGGAAGTGTTGTCGTAGACGTTCCCGGCCCACCCCCGGTGGCGACGTATATTTTCCCGAACGTCTGAAAGATGAAGATGGTTCCGAGCAGAATGGCAGCCTCATAGTAAGTCCTCAGATGAGGGGAAATGACGTGCGCGAATATGCGAAACCTCCCCGCGCCGTCCACTTGCGCCGCTTCAACCTGTTCCTCCGGCAAGGACTGCAGACCCGCCGTCACAATCAAAATGAAAAAAGGCGTCCACTGCCAAGCTGTGATGATGATTAAACTCTCCATGGGAATCGTTGAAAACCATGCGACATTAGGCAAATTCATCACGCCGAACAGCCAGTTCACAATCCCAAAATTGCTGTTGAAAAATAAGTTCTTCCAAATTAGGGATGAAACAGACGGCGTCACTAAAAACGGAATCAAAACCAGCGCCCGCAAAACATTGCGCCCAAAAAATGGTCTGTTGAGCAGGAAGGCAAGCCCGGTTCCTCCCACCAAGGACACAGCGAGCGACCCAAAAACAAGCTCTCCCGTATTGACCACAGTTGTCCAGAACACGGGATTTTGGAACAACTCATAGTAATAGTTATGCAGGCCGACAAAAGGTTGTCCCAAGTATGGCTCAAGCAGGTGCCAGCCATGCAAACTCAGCCAGAGCGCGTATAAAAAAGGAACTTGCGTGCTGATGATTAGATATACAACGCCAGGAATGTGCATCCTGCTTCTTATTGAATTCATCCGACCACCCAATCCACTCTTGTTGACCGAGAACAAAGTGAGTGTTGATGTGCTCGAGCCGCATCAACACTCGAATTTGTTCCCGATCAAACAGTTGTAATCGATTACACCGCGCGCCTAACTGCGCGCGAATCCGGCGACATTGCTCGCATTTACCTGGGACTTCAGTTGTGAATCCGCTTGCTTTAGGGCCGATTTCACAGACGTTTGCCCCGCAATGGCGGCGGAGATATCTTGACTGACCTCCTGCCCGACGGACTCAAATTGAGGAATTTCGATAAACTGAATGCCTGTATAAGGCACTGGCTTCAAAGTGGGTGTATTCGGCGTCGCCGTGTTGATGGAATTCAGTGTAATCTTGGCAAACGGCGCAGCCTTCAAATACTGCGGGTTATGATAAATCGAATAGCGAGTTCCGGGCGGAACATTCTGCCATCCGAAAGTCTTCCCTGCCAACACCAAGTATTGCGGACTCGTGGCCCAGGTCATCCATTGAAACGCTGCGCTCTTATGCCTGCTGTTTTTTACCATGGCGAGCGTCCAAGACCACAACCAGTGACTCCCGTTATTTGTGACGTCAGTAGGCGCATATGCAAAGCCTACCTGACCTGCAATTTTTGACGCTGAAGGCGTCTCCAATACACCGGCTTCTGACGTCGCATCATAATACATTCCCGCTTTGCCTTGTGACATCAGGCTCAGGGAACCCTGCCAACCAGTGGAGGCTGGTGAAGGTTCACCGTATTTTTGCAGTAGATTCACGTAAAATGACACGGCTTTCTCCGTATTGGAGCCCGTCAGCCGAGGTTGCCACTTCATATTGAACCAGCGACCGCCAAACGTATTGATCACAGTGTCAAGAGGCGCCAGATTCATACCCCATCCAGATTGTCCGCGCAGCAAGATTCCGTAAATATGCTTGGATGGATCGTTGATCGCCTTGGCAAAGGAAGCAATCTGCTGCCATGTCGGGTGAAGGGGCATCGTCAAATGGTGCGCCTTAAACAGCGTTTTATTGTACATAATCATGCTGCTTTCGCCATAAAATGGAAGTGAGTAAGTTGATCCATGATAGGAAAGCGACTGCATGATGGGTTTGAT
>JAKADD010000056.1 GCA_021820825.1 Bacillota bacterium | reverse complement strand
CTGTCTGTCACGGGTGGTGTCACCTTTTTGCAAGTGGTCGAAACGTACTACGAGCAGGCGCGCGGCCTGCTGCGGGGCGGAGTCGACGCGCTTCTGCTCGAAACCGCGCAGGACACGTTAAATGTCAAGGCTGGCGGAATCGGTATTGAACGCGCCTTTGCAGAAGTGGGACGAAGAGTTCCGATCATGATCTCAGGCACGATCGAACCGATGGGTACGACGCTCGCCGGGCAAAATATCGAGGCGTTCTATATCTCTGTCGCCCATCTCAAGCCGCTGTCAGTCGGCTTGAACTGCGCGACGGGACCGGAGTTCATGCGCGACCATGTGCGGACACTGGCGGGTCTGTCGCAAGCGGCTGTCAGCTGTTACCCGAATGCAGGCCTTCCTGATGAAGACGGCCACTACCACGAATCGCCGACCAGTCTCGCCTTGAAGATGACGGCGTTTGCCGAACAGGGCTGGATCAATATCGCGGGCGGATGCTGCGGAACGACGCCGGAGCATATTCGCGAATTGGCCGCCGCGCTGCGCTCATATCCGCCAAGAATCGCTTCAGAGACACCGCTTTGCGCCGTAGCGGGGATCGATCCTGTCTTCGTCGAACCGGAAAACAGGCCCCTGCTTGTGGGCGAGCGCACCAATGTCATTGGATCTCGCAAGTTCAAGAAACTCATAGAGAACGGCCAGTTTGAAGAAGCGGCTGAGGTTGCCCGCAAACAGGTCAAAGGCGGCGCGCAGGTCGTCGATGTCTGCGTCGCCGATCCCGATCGCGACGAAGCGGCAGATATGGAACGCTTTCTGGCGATTGCGAGCAAGCTGGTCAAGGCGCCTCTGATGCTCGATTCGACCGACTCAGCCGTTCTGGAACTCGGTCTGCGCTACAGTCAGGGCAAGGCGATCATCAATTCTGTCAATCTGGAGGACGGTGAGAAACGCATTCGCGAAGTGGTTCCGCTTGTCCACAAATACGGCGCCGCTCTTGTGGTGGGCACGATTGACGAAGAAGGCATGGCAGTTACACGTGAACGCAAACTGGCCGTTGCCAGGCGCAGCTACGATCTCCTGGTGCACCAGTTCGGACTGTTGCCGGAAGACCTGATTTTCGATCCACTGGTGTTTCCGGTGGGTACGGGCGATGTGAACTATGTGGGCGCCGCTGCTGAAACCATCGAGGGAATCAGGCTGATCAAGGAAGCGTTGCCCGAGTGCCACACGATTCTTGGCGTCAGCAACGTGTCGTTCGGACTGCCTGCAGCGGGTCGCGAAGCGCTGAACGCCGTCTTTTTATATCACTGTACTCGCGCCGGACTTGATTATGCAATCGTGAATACCGAGAAACTGGAGCGGTACGCTTCGCTTTCCGAAGCTGAGCGCAAATTGGCGGAAGACCTGCTGTTTTCTACCAGCGATCAGACTGTGGCAGAATTTGCGGCGTTTTATCGGGAGAAAAAACCGGAGCAAAAAATCGTCATGGAATCACTCTCTCTGGAAGACCGGTTGCCCCGCTATATTGTCGAAGGGTCGAAAGAAGGGCTGATCCCCGACCTGCAATTGGCGCTTCAGACATTCGCCCCTCTGGAAATCATCAATGGTCCCCTGATGGCTGGCATGGAGCAGGTGGGTCGACTCTTTAACGCCAATGAACTGATCGTCGCGGAAGTTTTGCAGAGCGCCGAAGTGATGAAGGCGGCCGTGGCTTTCCTGGAACCATTTATGGAGCGCAAGGAGAGTGCGGTCAAAGGCAAGATCATTCTTGCAACGGTCAAAGGCGACGTGCACGACATAGGCAAGAATCTTGTGGAGATAATCTTGGCAAACAATGGCTATCGCATCATCAACCTGGGCATCAAGGTGCCGCCTGAACAACTGATTGAGGCGTATTTCAGAGAACTGCCCGACGCGATCGGCCTGTCCGGCCTGCTGGTCAAGTCGGCGCAGCAGATGGTGATCACTGCCCAGGATCTGAAAAACGCCGGCATCGTGGTGCCGCTGATGGTGGGCGGGGCAGCGCTCACCAAAAAATTTACCGAT
This sequence comes from Bacillota bacterium, assembly GCA_021820825.1. Next base: position 8,619 of record JAKADD010000056.1, on the reverse strand, counting down.
ACGCGCATTGCTCCGGAGTATGGCGGCATGGTTCTATACGCCAAGGATGCGATGGAAGGACTGGATTTGGCCAACCGTCTTGCGCGACCGGAGGAACGCGCCGAACTGATTGAACAGCTGCGGCTCCATCTGCAATCGGATGTCATGCCTTCCGTGGCAAAACCCGAGCCAAAGGCAAACTCTGCGCCGATCGCGAGATCTGACATCGCACGGAACGCGCCCGTCTTTACGCCGCCTGATCTGAATCGGCACGTGCTCAGACAGTATCCGCTTTCGTTTCTGGAACCGTACATCAATTGGCAGATGTTGCTCGGGAAACATCTTGGCCTGCGCGGCAATGTTGAAAAACTGCTTGCAGCGGGCGATGTCAAGGCGACCGAGTTAAAGCGCCACATCGATGAACTGCTGCGCGACGCCCGGGCGCATGATCGCATCACCGCCCAGGCAGTGTATCGGTTTTTCCCGGCGAACAGTGACGGCAATCGGGTGCTGATCTACGAATCGGAGAGTCGTCTGCAGATTCGCGAAACGTTTACGTTTCCCCGCCAGGAGAGAGACGCCCACCTCTGCCTCGCTGACTTTTTGCGTCCAGTCGACAGTGGTGTGACGGATTATGTGGCGTTTTTCGTCGTAACGACGGGAGCGGGCGTAAGGGAACAGGCGGAACGCTGGAAAACGCAGGGCGACTACCTGCGTTCCCATGCCCTGCAGGCGCTGGCGCTCGAACTCGCGGAATCGTTCGCCGAACGTCTGCATCACATGTTGCGTGACAGTTGGGGTTTTCCGGACCCCTCGGACATGACAATGCGGGAACGGCACATCGCGAAATACCAGGGAATTCGGGTGTCATTTGGCTATCCTGCATGTCCGTCGCTGGAGGATCAGGAGCAGTTGTTTCGACTGCTTGCGCCGCAGGATATCGGTGTGGAACTTACGGACGGTTTCATGATGGATCCGGAGGCGTCTGTCTCAGCCATGGTTTTCGCCCATCCAGAGGGGCGTTATTTTAGCGTGGAATAAAGGGGGAGCGGCAGCGATGAAAATCGGAGTGATTGGTGCAGGCGCAGTCGGAGGTTACTTTGGCGCACTGCTTGCGCAGGCTGGGGAAGACGTCACATTTCTGGTGCGGGAGGATAGGTATCAGGCGCTGCAGCGCGGTCTGACAGTGAAAAGCGTGCATGGCGACCTGTTTCTGGAAAAACCGCAACTGGCGCGCAGCGGTGCGGAACTCCTCGGTTGCGAGGTCGTTCTGATTGCTGTCAAGCAGTATCACCTGGACGGGGTCTGGAACGATCTCCGGATACTTGCGCAAGGAGGCGCCGTGTTGTTGCCGCTATTGAACGGCGTGCGGCATATGGAGCGCCTGGAACGCGATTTCGGAGCGACCCGCGTATTGGGAGGTTCCTGCCATATCGAGACGACACTCGATGAAGCGGGGGCGATCGTGCAGACCAGTGACATCAGGGACATTGTCTTTGGCGCTCTGGGCGATGGCGATACTGTGGATCAAACGCTTGAGGCGGTGCTGGACCGCCTTCAGGAATCCTTTTTGCGGGCGCACATACCGGCTGTCAGGCGCGTGCATATCCTGCGCGAGATGTGGAAGAAATACGTATTTTTAAGCGCCTTTAGCGGTATGACCGCAGCAACGCGATCAACAATCGGAACAGTCTGGCGTGAGCACAGCACACGTATGACGCTCGCTCACATGTTTGGCGAGTTGATCGCCGTGGCGCGGGCGAAGGGAATCGATCTTCAAGAGACGTTTCACACGGCGATGATGGAGCGTGTGGCCGGGTTAAGTCCGCTCATGACCTCATCCATGCATCGCGATCTGGAAAAGGGCCGCCCGCTCGAACTGGACAGCCTGCAAGGCGATCTCATCGCAATGGCGGAGGAAGAAGCGGTTGCGGCGCCGATCCACAAGACCATTTACGCAGTGCTGGCTCCGTATCGAAATGGCCGTATTTGATTGAACGGAGAACAGACCGAACCCGCGGTCACCTGCGGATTCGGCCATGAACCGACGCGTCTGTCTCCTGCCGCTAGGCGTGATCGGGCACAAACAGGAAGAACAGCACGAAGATAATGAGAAACACAACGGCCCACTGCGTGTATTGTCCGAAAACATGCATCGCGATAACCTCCTGCAAGTCAGGTTGGGAGCCGCCATTCGCGGCTACAGTCCAATAGATGCTAAGGGCGATTGACCCGCAATGGACACTCGCACAGACGACGAGCCTATTCTCGGTTCGCCGCAGCGATTGCAAACGCGAAAGCGGCTGCCAGGAACAGTCGTTTCACAATCGCTACAGGGAAATGCCAGGTTTGACCACGGCCGCCGCAACGTTCATGTGGTCCCACATCCCAAGCGCTGCGTGTCCTGGCACATCACATACGATGGCGTAATTGCCTGTCTGCCCAGCAGTAAACGAAAAGTGGCTCGATCTGCCGGGAGCAGTCCCCAGAATGGGATGCGGGGTTGACGCGCCGGGAAACGCCGGTGTGAATGTCGTTGGAGAATGCATGGCGTTCAGGGGTACGATCATGGCGCTGTGCGCGTAGATGGAGGAGTCGTTATAAAACGACACGTCGACCTTCCATCCGACGGGTACGGTGACAGTCATCGCGCCATTCTTGTACCCGTTAAAATTATAATTGTTGTTCACGCCGGCGTGCAGCAGCAAGTCGACGACTTTGACAGTTGGTGAATAGGACAGCCAGCGATCGATCACCACGGCGCCGCGCGAACTGAACTGTGCAGCCGCAGCCGCAGAATGCGAATGCCTGGCGGCAACCAGTGTGGGCGGTGTGCCCACGCCATACCGATAGACCATGGTTCCCCCCAGGGAACCAGTGACAGATACGAGAACGACAGCTCCGACAAGAAGCAGATCCGACCAGATGGTTGATCTTCCTCGATTGGCGAATAGAAAAGAACGTTCGGTCCGATACCCAGTCCAAAATGATGGATATTTGGCGAATATGCGCACAAACCAGGCGGCGATGGCAAAGCCCATAGTCAATGCGGCGTCGCGTTGATGAGCTGACAACATCGACGCGGTGTGGGTATTCCACTGGACATACTGCTCGGAGATCACCCCTGCTGCGGCTGCTCCCACGAGGGCAAAGAGCGACATGGTCAGCACCCAGAATCCGGCGCGCTGAATGAACGGGGTCTGAATGGTTCCGGCGACGTAGCCGATCAGTTGAATGAACACAGCCAGATACAGCAGTGCGATTGGAAAGTGTACGACCATAGGATGAATGGTGCGCGGCAAGACACCCATGCCAATGTGAATCCACGCGCCCAACAGGCCATTCCATAGGGACCGAATCAATTGCATGGTTTTCTCTCCTCAAAAACTGTCGTTAAACCTATATTAAACAATAGAGTCAGTTCCATGCCTGAAGTTTTGCGAAGCGAAATCGAAGCAAAATCGAAACAAAATCCATTACGCTTCGCCCGCCAGCGAAATGGGGGAAACTCGCTCTGCCGGGATCGTATGCTGCGCCGCTGCTCAGACACGGTTACGCCGAACTCGTCTCGGCGCAGCATACGATCCCGGCAGAGCGGGCGCATATAACAAGTACGTTGTGTTGCTAGAATTATGGCGCGCAGAAATTAGAATGTCCACCTGACGGCGCCGCCGATCCTGCGCTCTCCAGCCATTCCGGTCGGTTCCTCAGAGCTTTCCGTGCAAAGAGGTAATTCGCTCTTGCCAAATGGCTGTCAGTGAGGCAAACTAGGGGAGCAGTGATAAAGTCCGCGATGCAGGCGCAGTGATTCCAGATATAGCGTCTGAGGCCTTATTCAGACGCTATATGTACCGTTATGCGCCCGTCCTAATTTGGGTTATCACTGCTCCCCAAGGACTGAGTTCTGGCGGTGTATTTTTTTCGCTGTCTGTGAAATCGTTTGCACATACGCCGCGCCTGCGCGTTTTCGCACTGCGCCCTCGCATTGCGGGTGGACGTTCGGGCGCTGCGCGCGGAGATATGTTTGACATATGTTTAAGGGGCGAACAGGTGGAGGATGAGGCGGCACATGAAAATAAGCGGCTGGGCAGTGCTGGCGCTGTCGGTTGGTTTAGCGGGATGGGCATTCGCTGCGCAGGCGCCAAGAGGGGTTGGCGTTGTTGCGGTCCAGCGGGCGAACAGCGCTTCACAAGCCCATCAAACTGGCAAGCAGCCCTGGTACGCAGGCATCTATCACGATTCGTTTTCGACGCTTTACCGATCGCCGTTTGGAGCGGATCGCACGCTGGCGCCTGTTACTCTGCGGATCCGCACACCGCTTTCAGCCACCTCGGCCGCGATTATACTGGAACGTTTTAACGGCAACCAGAACGCTGTTGCAACCATTCCCATGCGCAGATTGCCCGAGTCTTTTATAACAGGCGCGCTTGGCGCTGCTGCGGCCAAATCGCAAACTTTGTGGGAAGGCGTCATTCCAGGGGCGGACATGCGTGAAGCGGGCATTGTCAGCTATCATTTTCTGATCCGCGACCGGAATGCGCATATATACTATGGCAATAATGGAACTGGATACGGAGGCGTGGGCGGCGTCGACACGGCGGCCTATGAAATTTCGGGATACCACATCACAGTCTACGACCGCTCCTTTACAACCCCATCCTGGCTGCGGCAGGGCATAATCTATGAGATATTTCCGGACCGGTTTTTTAACGGCAACAAGGCCAATGACGAAAACCCGCAGACGCAACTGGCGATCGGAACCACTTCGGCGGGCAAGGAAACACTGGCGCCTATCCAGTTTCACAAGAATTGGTACAGCCTTCCCTATGATCCTGCGATCGTTCCCGATCCGCACAGCAAATTCTATGCGGAGCAAGTGAAACTGCGCGGCGACGGCAACTGGAGCACCGATTTCTTTGGCGGTGATTTGCGGGGCGTCGAAGACAAGCTGGCGTACCTGCAGTCGCTCGGTGTAAACACACTGTATTTGACGCCCATCTTCCAGTCGGACAGCAACCACAAGTATGACACGGGCAATTTCCTGCAGATCGATCCCGGCTTTGGCACGTTAAAAACCTGGATCAGCCTGGTCAAAGCCGCGCAGGCCCGCCATATGCACATCATTCTTGACGGCGTGTTTGAGGATACAGGCAGCGACAGTCTGTATTTCAACAAATTCGGGAACTATCACAGCGTTGGCGCGTGGCAACAGGTTCAGAACCCGCAAGTGAAATCGCCGTATTACAACTGGTACCAGTGGAATCCAGGTTCCAATCCGCCTTACTACGGATGGTCGGGCGTGGAGACGCTGCCGCTGACCAATACGGCAGATCGCGGCTGGCAGCAGTTCGTCTACGGCAATTGGGACCCGCAGCGTCCGATGAGTCCTGCCAAAAATGCGGTGGCGCGCTACTGGCTTGCGATGGGGGCTTCTGGCTGGCGGCTTGACTCCGCGAACAACAGCAATTTTTCCGTTCAGTGGTGGACAGCGTTTCGCAAAGCGGTCAAACAGGTGGATCCGAACGCGGCGATCATCGGAGAAGACTGGAACAATCCGACCAATGACAACGGCACAGACTGGTTGACGGGCAGCACGTGGGATTCGACCATGAACTATCCGTTTCGCAATGCCGTGATCTCCTTTTTTCGGGGCAACTACGCGGACGGCAGCGTGACCAACAACCAGGTGAACGCAACGACATTTGGGTTGATACTGCAACAGATGCTGTCGCAGTATCCGCAACCGTCCATGTATGCGGAGATGAATCTGCTGGGCTCACAGGACACCGAACGCATCCTGACCATTTTGGAAGGCGCCCCGGATGCTGTGCTGCTGACGCCCTTTCAGCAGGCGACCTGGCAGCCGACGAAGAGTCAGCAGTCGCTCGGCGTCCGCAAACTCGAACTCGTCACAGATTTTCAGTATGGATTCGTCGGTGTTCCTGCGATTTATTATGGAGACGAGGCGGGCATGATCGGGTACAAAGACCCGTTGTCGCGGGGAACCTATCCGTGGGGGCGAGCCAACACATTACTGGTCCAGCACTATCGGCTGTTGGGCAATATTCGCCGGACACATCCCGTTTTGCAATCGGGCAATTTCACACAACTCTACGCGCAAGGCGCCTCGTACGCCTTCGCAAGAACCATTCGCGGCGGGATGGACGTATTTGGACGCCAGGCGGCGAACGCAACGGCATTGATCGCAGTGGACAATGGAAAGGCAGAGACGTTGGCCATCCCGGTGAATGGCTTATTGCCGAATGGGGTCAAGCTGTACGACGCACTGCACGGGAATCGCGCCTATGTCGTCGCGAACGGCCATGTCACCGTCCAACTGGCCGCCGAAGGCGGAGCGATGCTGTTCAGTTCATGACGCGGTTTCGCGCATAACGAGCGCCGCTTACCCCTCCGCCTGTCTGCGCGGCGGCAGCGGCCCCAGATACTGATAGAGGTGACACTCGATCCGCCCGTTGTACAGTTTGCGATTCTTGTCTGCGCGGCGGCCGAACAGCCGCTCGAAGGCAGGGTGAGAGGTAATGGTAAACACAGACCATGTCGGGTTATTTCCTGCCACCCTACCGAGTTCTTTGTACAGGGAGCGCACTTCCTTTTCATCGCCCATGCGCTCTCCATACGGCGGATTCGTTACGATGCAGCCGTATTCACCTGGCGCCGAAAACTGGGCGAGTGAGGCTCTGGTGATGCGGACGGCGTCTGCGACGCCAGCGAGCTCTGCGTGTCTTGCGGTCTGGCGCGTGGCTTCCGTATCGATGTCGGACGCGTACACGTGGATATCGGTGAGCGGACGCCGCAGTTCGACGGCTTCCTGTTTTGCGGCGGCCATGGCGTCTGCGGGCATCCAGGCGAATGATTCACAGGCGAAGGTTCGCGCATGTCCTGGAGCGATATTGGCGCCGATCAGCGCCGCCTCGATTGCGATCGTGCCGGTTCCGCACAGCGGATCGGCAAATGGGCGGTGCGGAGCCCATCTGCTGAGTAAAATGAGCGCGGCGGCGAGCGTTTCCTTGAGGGGCGCAGGACCGGTCAGGGTTCGGTACCCCCGTTTGTGCAGTCCCTGGCCGCTCGTATCGAGCGCAATCGTCACCGTGTCTTTTTGCAGCGATACTTCGATCGCATAGGCAGCGCCCGATTCCTCGAACCACCGCTGTCCATAACTCTCCTCCAGACTTGCGACGACGGCCCGTTTGACGATGGACTGGCAGGCGGGCACGCTGCTGAGCTGTGATTTGACGGAGCGTCCTTCGACGGGAAAACGGGCGTCTTTTGGCAGCAGTTCCGCCCACGGCAACGCCTTCGTTCCCTCAAACAGTTCATCGAATGTCGTTGCCGTAAACTGCCCGACAACCAGCATGACGCGATCGGCGGCCCGCAGCCAGAGGTTGCTCCTGCAGATCCCGGCGGCGTCTGTCCGGTACAGTACGCGCCCATTCTCCACAGTCAACCCGCTGAATCCGAGGCTCTCCAGTTCGCGCCCGACGACCGCTTCCAGGCCCAGCGGCGCTGTGGCCATCAGTGTGTATGGCATCCGTTCACCTTCCCTTTTCTGTTCGCCATAAATTGTACCACAGTTCAGACAGCGCCCCCAGTTGTGCTATGATAACAGTGAGTGTGGACACGGGAGACGGGAGGCGGGGCAATGGATAAGAGTATCGTGGGCGTCTGGTCCAGACCGGTCGCCAATGTCGTGGAACAGGGCGCCGTGCGGAAGTTCGCGGACGCGATCGGCGATCCCAATCGCCTGTATCGCGACGAAGAGTATGCGCGCGGCACACGTTTTGGAAGACTGATTGCGCCTCCGACATTTTGCAGAACGTTTGATTTCGGGATCATTGAAGGCTTGACCATTGCTCAGGAGGGCCTGATCCATGGCGAACAGTCGTTTCATTTTGAACGGCCCATCTACGTTGGGGAAGAACTGTGGTGCAGCGAGTGTCTGACCGATACATACACCCGCTCTGGCGGGAGCGGCGCAATGACTTTTTTGATCTTTGCGCAAAAGGGTGAGACAAAGGACGGCGAACTGGTCTTCACCACGCGTGCGAATGTGATTCAAAAAGAGGGTGCGGGCGCATGACTCGACCACTGTCTGCAGGTATGGAGATACCGCCGCTGCACAAGGGGCCCGTGACGCAGATTGATCTGGTCAAATACTCGGGGGCTTCCGGCGACTTCAATCCGATTCACACTGTGGAGTCGTTTGCGATCGCGGCAGGACTGGGCGGTGTGATTGCCCACGGTATGCTGACGATGGCGTATGTCGGCCAGATGCTCACCGATTTTGCAGGCATGGACGCCGATCTCGTGGATTTTCGCGTGCGCTTTCGGGCCATGGTGCGGCCTGGCGATACGGTCGTTTGCCGGGGCGTTGTCACCGAGATCAGGGAGGACGATTCTGGATTGTTGGCCACTTTGCAGGTCAGCGCGGAAACGCAGCGCCAGGAGACCGTTGTCAAAGGAACGGCGATGTTACGCTACCCCGAAAAATCGCCATAGGCGAATTTTCTTCCCGGTTGTTGGTGCTGCGCAGCGTTGAGATTTTGCTTCGCAAAACTCAGCCATGGAAGTCTAAATGTGATGTGAGGCTATTCACGGCATATGAAAGATATCTTGGAGGAG
>JAKADD010000055.1 GCA_021820825.1 Bacillota bacterium | reverse complement strand
CTTCCGTTTCAAGATTCACCGACCAGTTCCTTGCCCGCATGCTCCCACCCCTTCAGGATTCGCGTCGTTCGAGGCGGACACGCCAGATCTCCGGGCCCTCCGCGAGATACTGCCACCCGAATTGCCCGGCGTACTCCGCCTCAAGCTGATAGCGCAGAGGTTTCGGATCATGATCATTGATAATCTCCATTGCGAGACCAGGGGCAAGCGTCGTAAATACCGCGAAAATCGCCTCGTGTTTGAATCTCGGTGGGTACTGCGTCACGTCCAACACGGCCGCATATTCATTCATGGCAGATTCTCCTCTCATCGGCCGACGACTCCTGCCGTCGTGCTGTCTCCAACACTATACGGCTACGATGCCCGTTGCGACGTGACGCACATCACAGTTCCCAAAATCAATCGCCCTGCTCAACCCACGACGGGTCCTCCCGCGTTGTTCTGTAACTTTAATGGCGGCAGATTGGACAGCGTATCGTGCAGAGTCAGTTTTTGCTGGCCGCGGTACACGGTGACGGAAACCGCCTGCCCAGGCTGATACTGCTGCAAAATAGTCTGCAAACTGCCGATGCCAGTCACTTTATGCCCATTTACAGCCACAATGACATCGTCGTGCTGAAATCCAGCCGCTTTCGCCTGCGCGTTGTCCGGAGCGGCGACCCACACGCCATAGTTCACCGGAACATTTGGCCAGTAGTTCTGGGGCAGATCCTGAAGCGGCAATCCAGAGATGCCAAGCGCCGCATGCTGCGCGTGGCCTGACGTCAGGATCTGGTCAACGATTTTTTGCACCTGATTGCTGGGAATTGCAAATCCCATGCCCGAAAATCCTTGCGCGGCAATCTTGCTGCTGTTGATGCCAATGACCTGACCCGCGATGTTGAGCAGCGGTCCGCCGCTGTTCCCAGGGTTGATGGCCGCGTCCGTCTGCAGCACCGTTTGCATCCCCAGAGTCTGCCCGGTCGCCTCGTCGATCACAGGCATGCTGCGCTGAGTGGCGCTGATAATGCCAGAAGTGACCGTATCGGAGAATTGCAATCCCGCAGGATTGCCGATTGCAATGGCGGGTTCTCCCACATTAAGGTTGCTCGAATTCCCAAACACAGCCACATTGCTTGGTTGAATATCACTGGCGGGAACTTTCAGTACGGCGAGATCTGTGTAGGGGTCGGTGCCGACCACCTTGGCCGTCACCTTCTGCTTCTGATTAATGACAACCTGAACCTGGTTCGCGCCCTGTACAACATGGTTATTGGTTACAATGTATCCCGCAGCGCTGAAAATGACTCCTGAACCAACCGCCGCTTCCTGAAGCGAGTACCCTGTTCCATTCGCATTCGGCAGATCTTGCATATTGAGTACGCCAACAACAGAGGGAGTGGCTTTTTTGACGACTTGAGTAATCGCGTCTGTAACATTCACCTGTATAACTTTCGGTCCCAGTGTATAACTGGTCGTGACCGCTCCAGGCCCGGCGCTCGCAGCAGAACTTGGGGAAATGCCAAGCGCCTGACGGCCTGCACTGAACTGCGAAGCATCGAACCAAGCAGTCGTAGCCGATCCAACACCAGCCGCCAGCATTGTCAAAACTGCGAGTCCCGCAAATCGATTCCATACTGTACGTCGCATGTCGATCCCTCCATGACTGATTTTCACAACCATTCTAGCGCAAACAGCTTAATCTTAGCTGTAATTACATTGGAGTTTACAAAATCGACACGAAAAGAGATTCACAGGGTAGACATAAAATACAATCCCCCTTTAATACTGCAAAGGGGGATTGTATTTTAAAGCAATCAGGCGGGTCCAGTTTCAGTTTCCTTGATTTGAAGAAGACCATTCACGGCTCCATTCTTCAATTTTCTTGCCATAGTGCTCGACGTTCTTCCACGCCCGGTTTGCCGCATTGTAGTCAGCATGACTCGTGGGGTCGGCCTGCAGCGTCTGATAGGACGTTTTCAGATCAGAAACCGCCTGCTCAAATGCAGCGTCCTCCTTGTTTAACTTGGCCAGGTCATGTTGCATCCGATTCGCGGACCCGTTGGAATGTTCCTTCAAATGACTCAACGCTTCCTTCGCAAGCTCAATCTTTCGCTCCAGTTGCTTCAATTGTGTCAAAAGTCCAGGAGCGTCTGTAGTCTGCAGTTGCGCCGCGTCCGCCTGTATGGTGGATACATCGGCAGTGATGGAAGATGGAAGATATACACTGTTTGTGACGGTCGTTCCGGACTGTCCGCCAAGTTTGGATACGAGAGTTGACGCCACAGACTCCACTTTGGGCACGAATGTCTGCAAGGTGTCCGAAATGTTGCTCTCCAGCCGCTGTTCCTTTCTCGTCCATTCACTGTTGCCGTTCTTGGAATGGTGGCTGTCCGCAAAAACAGGAGAATTTGCCGCACCCAAAATCAGTACTGCAACCGCCGCGCTCCATATGCCCTTTCTCATCGTCCAATCATCCCTCCTGAAATATAAAATGACGGGCTCTGCCCGCCATGCCGAATGATATCGTATCGGTCGGCAACTGGCTGGCTTGGCAATATGCTGTAGCCCCTATAGTTTTGCGCCCCCGTCTTTCGGCGAGTTTGCCTTTTTCTTTCTCATAATATTATCACAAGCTATTGAAGATTGCAATAGACCGCAAGAAGCAGATGCGAATGGCAGATTGCCTGGCGCAAAACACCCAATCGCATCTGTGTTCCCTCACATTCCAGCGGCGCTCAGGTCCAGTTCGGTCGCTGGCTCCGTATCCTCTGCGCCTTGCAGTCCTTCCATCAGCACCTGCAGAATGTCCTCATCGGGAATCCTGTAATCTCCTGAAAAGACGGTCATGACACGGTTCCAAGGCTCTCCAATGAGCGCGCAGTCGCTCATGTCACAGGGCTCTGGAAAGCTGTATTCTTTGCTGTCAGATTCACTTTCTTCCGTCTCTGCTGGCAGTTCTGGCTCTGCAGTTTCTGCCGACTCCCTCAACAGGTTTTCCCAATTCTCCTCCGCCGCGTCGAGGTCAGCGGCCGGAGCGGCGATGTCTGGGAACAGGAGAATGGAATCTTCCAGCACTTGCGCAATTCGCGCCAAAATTTTGCGTTTCAGTCTCCGCACGGGCAGGCGCTTCTCAGCGTTTGGCCAGGACGATTCTCTGGACAACACATGGATGCGCGTGGGCGACGAAATCCACCATGGCGACGGCGCGCTGGGAAGCGAGCGCGACGGGCGCGTCTTAACGGAGTGGATTGATTCGGATGCGGGTGTCGTACGGAACTGCTTTTTTTGCACCAGGAACAGACGTTCACTCTTCGCGCGTTTTGGCGACGCTGTCCTGTTTTGTTGACTGTGCCTGCTCGTTCTTGCTTTTACCTTGGCGGAATGCCGCATCCGCTTGTGCCTGACGGCGCCAGCGGACTGACGCGTTCGCCCAACTGTCTGTCTTTTTTCCTTGTCTGTTGTCGTTGTGGAAATGCCCTTGAGAAACATGGTGGAACCCGTCATGCTGGACTTTCCCTTTGCGCGTTGCGCCAACCGCGTTTCTGCAGCGACACGCTGCACGCCAGGGGATTGCGGAGTCCGCCGCATCCCGCTGCGAAACGACGGCTGTGTTTTACGCACTCGCTGTGAGCGAACTGTGCGGCCCTTCATTCGCTCCCTTCGCTTATGAACTTGTGAAGTGACTGTCTTCATCAATGTACCTCCATTCTCATCGTTCCGGCGCACTCATGGCTTTTTCGTAAACACGCAGGGTCTTGCCCACAAGCGTGTCGACATCCCACTGGCGCAAGCCCCATTTGCGACCGTTGTCGCTCAGAATGGCTCGCAGATGTTGGTCAGAGAGCAGCCTATTCAACTCCTCAAATAACTGCACACTGTTTTTATTCTCGAACAGCAGTCCTGTGTGACCGTGCTGAATCATCTCCGGAATGCCCCCGATCGCCGAGGCGATAACCGGGGTTCCCGTCACCTGGCTCTCCATGATCACAAACGGAAGATTGTCCTGAATCGACGGCAGCACTGTCACGTAGGCATTTCGAAGCAAGGCGCCCACGTCCTTGCGCGCTCCGAGGAACAGGACATGCTGTTCCAGACCCAGATTGCGCGCCATATCTTTCAACGTTTGCTCCAGAAGTCCGTCGCCGACGATCCAGCAGACGAAATCGTTGCGGACACCCTTTAGGCGATGAAGCGCTTCCAGTAGATATTGATGACCTTTGACTGGAGTCAATCGCGCGGGGCACACGATAACCTTTTTCTTCGGATCCATTCTGACGCCGCGTGGTTCCTCTCTGTTGGCTTTTAGAAATGTGTTGCTGTCCATCCCATACGGAATGACGTGCAATCCTTTTTTGGGAACATTGAAATTGTCTGTCAACTCTCTGCGCAGCCAGTCCGTCGGCAGGATGGTTTCATCGGCTGACGTTGCGCCATAGCGCTCCTCCGCGCTTACGAACGCCCATTTCAGTGAATCCCTGTTCTCAATGTCGCCAGCGATAATGTGTTCGTTCGCAAGCAGGCCGTGAATCGTCGCAACGTGCCGCACTTTTTTTGGTTTCACACGATGGATGGCTCGCGTCGAAACAATATCCTGGGTATGAATGAGGTCATACTGATGCAAATTGAATGTCACGGCAGCCAATTCATACGTGTACCGTTCGATTTCCCGCCAGCGAATCCACTCATCCACCCGGGGCAGGTTCTTCTCGTAATATTCGTATACTTTATCGTAAACAATGTCTTTGATTTTGGATTTCTCCAGCGCTTCCCCTGTATTGACCTTGTAGATTCTTGCCATGTCCGGATAATGGGCGAGAACATCCACCCTGTGTCCCATTTTTTCAAACTTCTTTTTCAGTAGATCAATATATGTGTCGACACCCCCCACATGAGGAATATACCAGTAGGTCGCCAGAAGTATGTTCACTTTGACGTCGTCCTCCTCCGAGTTCTGATTCACAGTCTTTCGGCCACTATATTCATCCAGTCAATGTTACGCCATTACAAACACCCAACTGGAGTGATTTGGGCGCACGCGGTTGCTGACGCGAGCAGGTGACAATTGTACATGTCAACCTTGTCAGGCACGTCATACTATGGCATGACGATCACGATAAACAGCCGCAGGTGCGATGTGCAGGTACAATGCGGTTTTGAAACGGAGGCGCTCAGAAATGAAAGTAATGGTAACGGGCGGCGCTGGTTTTATTGGCTCACACGTAGTGGATGCGTTGCTCGAACAGGGAATTTCCGTCATTGTCGTTGACGATCTCTCCACCGGACTGCGGGAACAGGTTTCCTCGCTGGCAACGTTCTACCGAATTCCACTGCTGGATCCCAGACTGGAGCAGGTCTTCGCGCTGGAACAGCCAGACGCTGTCATTCACCAGGCGGCCCAGGTCAGTGTAGAGGCCTCACTGCGAGATCCCCTGTTCGATGCGGGCAACAACATCCTGGGAACGATTCGTCTGCTGGAACACTGTCGCAAGCACGGAGTCGCAAAAATGGTGTACGCGTCATCCTGCGCTGTCTATGGGAATCCATTGACAGATCCGATCGCAGAAGAGCACCCGATCCAGCCCCTGTCCGCGTATGGCGCGTCAAAGGCAACACCCGAGCTGTATCTGAAACTGTACCATGATCTGTACGGCATACGGTACATGGCGCTTCGCTACGCGAACGTGTATGGACCACGTCAGCGGACCGGCGGCGAAGGGGCAGTCGTACCTGCGTTCATTAACCGTCTGTTGAGAAACCAGCCGCCGGTCGTCCATGGCGATGGGCTGCAGCAGCGCGACTTTGTCTATGTCAAGGATGTTGCAAAGGCCAATGTGGCGGCGTTGTCTGTTGCAAGTTCCAATGTACTGAATATCGGCAGCGGCTCATCGGTGTCAATCCTTGAGCTTTTGCAGTTGTTGCAGACCGAGATTGGGCACGACGTATTGCCAGTGCACGGTCCGTTTCGGTCTGGGGATATCCGGCAGAGCCGTCTCACCAGCACGCGCGCATTCGAGGTCCTGAAATGGAAACCCCAATACGGTTTTCAGGAGGGTCTGCGGGAAACCGTGGCGTTCTACCAAAAAGCCGTAGATCGCCAGCGCTAAATTCCGCAGCGGTTTTCTGGGATTTTCTACGCGCTCTATCATCCACCCAGTAGATAACTGCACATTTTTGAATGACTAGGTGTCTACCGGATGCTCGCTACCAATCGCCGTCATACCATATTCCACCGGCCATACAGGGAGGTTACGAGCGATGACGGAAAATCTCACAGAAAAACTGCGCAAGGGTACAGTGTCGATTATCGGTCTGGGGTATGTGGGATTGCCTCTGGCAAGAGTCTTCGTTTTAAGCGGGTATACGGTGAACGGGATCGATCTCGACGTGGGAAAAATTGAACGATTGAACTCCGGAAAGAGTTACCTCAGCGACATGAGCGATCAGGATATCGAAGAACTCGTCCAGACGGGCAGATTCTCCTGCCAGGCGTCGTACGATGAGGTTGGACAGTCGGACGCCGTTGTGATCTGCGTGCCAACCCCTCTTACCAAAACAGGGTCGCCGGACTTGACGTACGTTGAGAGTGCGGCGAAGGAACTCGCAGGGCGGTTACAGAGGAATCAGTTGATCGTGCTGGAAAGTTCAACATTTCCGGGAACCACCGATGAACACCTGGCGCCCATTCTCGAACAGAGCGGACTCAAAGTCGACGTTGACTTCTTTCTCGCCTATTCTCCCGAGCGAATCAATCCCGGAGATGCGACCGACCTGCGCTCGATCCCGAAAGTGCTGGGCGGAATCGGTGCAGAGTCGACGAACGTTGCGGCCGCCCTGTATCGGGAGGTATTTGACGAGGTCGTGGTGGTTTCTTCAACAAGAGTGGCCGAATTTACAAAAATACTGGAAAATACGCAGCGCTTTATCAACGTGTCCCTCTGCAACGAGTTAACAATGCTGTGCGAACGGCTGGACATCAACATCTGGGAAGCGATCGCGGCGGCTGGCACGAAACCATATGGATTTACAGTGTATCACCCAGGACCTGGAATTGGCGGCCATTGCATCCCTGTCGATCCACTGTACCTTGAATTCAGGGCCCAGCAAGTGGGATTCAGTTCGGGATTCATCAGGCTCGCTCAGGAGATCAACCAAAGAATGCCGGAGTACATCATCGAGCGGCTCTTCAAGTTGGTGGATTCAGAGCAACCGAAGGTGTTGATCATTGGGTTGGCTTACAAAAAGAACGTCAATGACATTCGCGAATCCTCGGCTGTGGTTGTGCTGGAAAAATTGCGATCGCGAGGCGTGGAGGTCTCCTATCACGATCGTTACATTCCGGAAATCACCATAAGCGGCGCGGTCGTTTCATCCGTTGAACTCACGGCCGACAGAATCCGCACCTTTGATTGCGTCTTGATTCTCACGGACCACGATTATGTGGATTACGCGGCGGTTGTCCAACATGCCAGGATCGTGCTGGACACGCGGCATGCAGTAGCGGCGATAGCGGAAAAAGTGTTTCGGCCCAATATCGTGTACCTCTAAACCAAGGAAGGTGTTTCAATTGAAGGTGTTGGTAACAGGCGGCGCTGGATTCATAGGATCGCATCTGGTGGAGAGACTGATTGAGCTTGGGCATGAGATCAGTGTCATTGACGATTTGTCGGGAGGAGGCAGCGAGTTCGCAGAGTTGCTGCGCGAGCATCCTCGGTGCACCCTCGTCGAAGATTCCATTCTCAACCGGGAGACAGTCGAGGAACTCGTGCAGAGCAATGACTGCGTATTTCACCTGGCTGCTCTGCTCGGAGTGAAAAACTGCGTGGACGACCCGGCGAAGATCATCGAAATAAACGTCGAGGGAACCAGGAACATCGTCGAATCCTGCCACGCCAGTAAAAAGAAATTGGTGTTTTCTTCAACATCCGAAGTTTATGGCAAAAATAGTGATCTCCCTTTTGCAGAGGACCGCTCGGATCGCGTGCTCGGACCGACATCAATCCACCGCTGGTCCTACGCGACAGCGAAGGCGCTCGATGAACACCTTTGTTTAGGATATGCGAAGAGGGGGCTGCGCGTCACGGTCGTGCGGTATTTCAACACATACGGAACCCGAGCCGAAGGAACCCCTTACGCGGGGGTCGTTCCGATCTTCATCAACGCGGCGCTGCGCGGCGAGCCGCTTCTCGTGCATGGAGACGGACGGCAGACCCGCTGTTTTACCTACGTCAAGGACTGTGTGGACGGAACCATTCGCGCATTGCGAAAGGAGGCGGAGGGGGGCGTCTACAACATCGGAACCACAGACGAGATTTCCATTGCTGATATGGCTGCAAAAATCATACAGTTATCAGGATCGTCATCAGAAATCCGCCTTGTTCCGCACGAAACGGTCTACGGAATCGGTTACGAGGATATGCAGCGGCGCGTGCCGGATCTCTCCAAAGCATATGCGGTGCTTGGTTACGAGCCGCAGACCACACTTGATCGCGGATTGCTGGAAACGATCTCCTGGCACCGGCGGCGTCTTGCAGAAAAGCGTTCCGGTTGAGGATTTGAAAAGAATGAAGCGACTCAGTACATTTTTAGAACCTCCGACATGTCGGAGGTTCATGTGTATGTTAGGCAATAATTTCACGAAGCGGAGTTATCATACCTTTTGATAGTTCCATCCCGCGACGGCCATTTTGCGCCGGACATAGGCGAGTTGATCGCGAAGCGGCACACCCACCGGACAGTTGTCGTCGCAGGCCATCAGACCGATACAGCCAAAAACCCCGTCGTCGTTGCCCACCACCTCAAAGTACTCCTGCTCTGTCCGTTTGTCGCGCGGATCGACCATGAATCTGGCCACTCGATTCACACCCGCAGCCCCGATAAAATCCGGTTTGATGTTTGCGGTGGCGCATCCTCCGATGCAGCATCCGCACTCGATACAGCGCTCCGCTTCGTAAATCTTTAACGCCAGTTCGTTGTCCATCCGTACTTCAGGCGCATCAGGAACAAAGGTTTCATCCGTGTGAACCCAAGACTCCGTACGCAGTGACATGTCGCGAAACCAGACCCCGGTGTCCACAGACAGGTCGCCGAGCAACTTGAACACAGGCAAAGGCAACAACGTGATGACTTCCGGCAGATCCTTTGTGAGTGTTTTGCAAGCAAGCGTTGGCGTTCCATTCACCAGCATGCCGCATGATCCGCAAATCGAGGCGCGGCAGACAAAATCAAAACGAAGTGTGGGATCCTGCTCCTCGCGCAGTTTGTTGAGGACAACAAACAGGGACATCCCTGGTTCTTCAGTCAAATGAAAGTCCTGGAGGGCCGGTTTTTTCTTCGGCTCCTCTGGATTATAGCGCATAATGCGAAACGTCAATTCGCGTTGAGCCAACTGAAACAACCTCCATCTTTACTGTTTTGCCGAATCGATTCCACGAGTAGCCTCTCCATATCCTCTGTCACCGGGTGGGGATTCCGTAATTTTGACGGATTCGTAGCGCAATTCAGGTTCGTCAGCTCCTGCAGGCCAGTAAGCCAGCGTGCGGTTTAACCAATTCACGTCATCGCGTTTGGGGAAATCTTCCCGGAAGTGACTGCCCCGGCTTTCCTCACGGGCCAACGCGCCCTTCGCAATGCAGTACGCCACTCGAACCATGCCAGGCAGGCGCAAAGCCGCATCCATTTCCGGATCGCCGCCGCGACCGCCGCCGCGCAGACCCAGGTGCTTTGTGCGCTCATGCAGATCGCGCAGTTGATCGACAGCCGCCTGCAGCGACTCTCCCGTCCGAAAGATGCCGACATGATGGCTGAGTATCTGTTCCATCTCGTGACGCAGGTCAAACACGTATTCTGTTCCATCCCGATTCTCACGCAATCGCGCAACTCGATCCGCCTGTATATTCATGTGTTCCTCCACCAGCGACGACTTCACATCCAACGTCGCATCGGCAGTAAACTTTGCGATCTGCTCTCCGATGATCCTGCCGGCGACCACTGTCTCGGCCAGTGAATTTCCTCCCAGTCGATTGAACCCATGCAAGTCCCAACACGCCGCTTCACCCAAGGCAAACAGATTCTTCAGTCCGTACGCCTGCCCGTCGATGTTGGTGCGCACACCGCCCATACCATAGTGTTGCGTTGGCCTGATCGGGATGAGATCCGTTACTGGATCGATACCGCGGAAGTTTTTACAGATGGTCGCAATCTCACGCAGGTTCGTATTGATGTGCTCAGCGCCCAGATGACGGATATCAAGCCAGACATGATCTCCGTATGGACTCTCCACGCCGTATCCAGCCCTGATGTGTTGCATGATGCGCCGCGACACAACGTCCCGCGAGGCCAGCTCTTTTTTCGCGGGTTCGTAGTCCGGCATGAAGCGATGCAGGTTCTTGTCAAGCAGATAGCCGCCGTCGCCGCGCGCTCCCTCGGTGATCAGAATCCATGAGGGAACCAGACCGGTCGGGTGAAATTGAACGGCTTCCATGTTGCCAAGCGGCACCACGCCCGTATCCAGGGCAAGCCCCAGACCGCTGCCTTCATTGATGATGGCGTTTGTCGACGCGCCGTATAACCGTCCGTAGCCGCCGGTTGCGATAACTGTCGTCTTGGCAGTGTACGCACGCAGTTCTCCTGTCCGGAGACAGCGCACAATAGCACCGTAACAGCGTTCGCCGTCCTGGATCAGACTGAGTGCCTCAACACGGTCAT
>JAKADD010000054.1 GCA_021820825.1 Bacillota bacterium | reverse complement strand
GTACGTGAATAACGATCGCCGAGTACACCCGCGAGCGGAGAAGCAATGGCGGCGGGCACACCGCTGGCGAGCGAGATGAGACCCAAGGCCTCCGGAGACTTCGTCACGCCGAGCGTCATCCAGAGCACCGCCGCCGCTCCAAGCTGACTGCCAAGCCCTGAGATCACAGAACCCAACCAGAGATGCCGAAAATGCTTCCTGCGAAGAAAAATGGCCAAACCCTCATGGCGTATGCGCGTGCTGCATCCCCTCTCACCAAAGTAGATTGTCAATTGTTCCATAATCGGCCCCTGCAGACTGATACAAACGAAACGTTCATCCTGCGTTCTTTTTTTGTCAGTCATCATTATATACCAGTTTGCCCCACGACGCGCCCTGCGGAACAGCCGTCCGACGCGCCGCCATGTGCCAAAATGGGGTCAGGCAACGCGCTTGTCAAGATCACTGAGCTTCCTCAGACACTAACGCACAGTGATTTTTATTCACGAGATTCAGGAACAATATCCCATTGTCATCCGAATATCCCAAGCAAAATAACGCCAAGTGTAATCAGACTGGCGGCCGTGATTCGCCGCGTGCCTTGCGCCTCTCTAAGCACCACGACGCCGAGAACCGCACCGAACACGGTTCCGACTTCTCGCATGGGTGCAAGCTGCGCCAGCGGCAATACATGAAGCGCCAGGAGAAACAGTAGGTATCCCCCTGGCGAGATGACGCCTCCGAGCAGAATCGTCTTCCAGTTGAATTTCCATTCTGTAGCGATGGCGCCTGATGTAACGGCCATCCAGGAGAGTGCTCCCAGGTTTCCGAGATTGCTGGCGTCGTTTAGCGTCACGGCCGGTATGTATTCCAGTGTGATTTTGTCGAGCGTGGTATATAGTGTGATCGCCAATCCAACTGCAAGCGCCAGCCAGGTAACCGACTGTGCGAGTGTGCGGTTGCCATGCCTTCTGTCGAATCGCCAGTTTCCAAGAATCCAGACTCCGATGACGATGCACCCCACGCCCACCCATCCAAAGACGGTGAGCCGTTCGCCAAGTATCCAGACCCCGATGACTGGAACCAGGAGCGGGCTGACGCCGCGCATGAGAGGGTACACCTGCGACAAATCCCCAGCCGTGTAAGTCTTGGACAATAGAATCACATAAATGCCGTGAACCATCACCGCGATGACCAGGAGTACCCAACCCATGGCGGGAACGCGCCGGTTTGCGATGGCGCCGACTGCCCACGGAAGGTAGACGATGACTGCCACCCACTGGATAGACCAGAGGAATACGACCTTATTGAGACTTTGTTTTGCAAACAGGTTCCAGACCGCATGAAGAAGACCCGATGCCACAACAAGGGAAATGGCAATTAAAAACAAAATAAGCCTCCTGTCCGGACTATACCGTCGGCGCGGGATTCACAGCCAACAAAACCCGATCCACCTCGACAAACGCCGGTTTCGCTCCAAGAAAGGCCTGAAACGCTGTCAGCGAAGACAGGATATCGTCACCCCTGGCATTGCGGAGAATAAAAACAAGCCGGGACGTATGATCGTCGCTGGGCCAGTCTCGAAAATGATCCGGTGGATGAATGATGTGCTGAACGCCGTGAAGCGCGATCGGCCCTTTGCCTCCAACATTGATGATGCCTTTGACTCGGAGCACGCTCTGACCTCGCGCATGAAGAAGCATACTCAGCCAAACGCAAAAACCCGTCCAATGCAGAGGGGTGTCAAATCGAATGGAAACCGACTCGGTTTGCGATGGGTGAACCCCATGCGAATCGGACTCCACGGTCTGCGACCCCCGGAGCAGCATCTGACCCCACCCATCCGACAATAACCGCTCCACAGGCGCGTGACCGAATGAAGCGGGCATGATGTCCGCCACAGGATTCAGCCGTTGCAGTTCGCGAACAAGCTGGTCGACTTCCTGTGCGGAAGCGAGGTCTGTCTTTGTCAGGACAATCCTGTCGGCCACAAGAATTTGCTTCAGCGATTCCGGATGTGAGTTGATCTGCATTTGGGCATTTACAACGTCGACCGCGGTGACGATGGATGACACGTACATATGATGTTGAAGCACTGGATCGGTCAGGATAGTGAACGCAATGGGAGCAGGGTCAGCCAAGCCAGTCGTCTCAATCACGATACGGTCCACCGCCATCCCCCGTTGCGCTTTCAGAAGCAGATTGCGAAGCGTGTCAACAAGATCGGAGCGCACCTGACAACAGACACATCCACCGCCGAGAACGGAAATCTTTTCAGCAACGTGTTGCAGGAGATGGTGATCGATGCTGACCTTGCCATACTCGTTCACAATGACTGAGGCATTTTTCATGTCGCGGTGCGCGAGTATGTTCTGAAGCAGTGTCGTCTTGCCGCTGCCGAGAAACCCTGTCACGACCATGATCGGAATTTTAGGTCTTGATTCCACGGTTTATCCCCTCACGATATCGAAGAGTGCTGCGCCAAATAGGCAATCAAGCCGGGGTCAAGCGGATCTGCGGGGCGATGGATTAGCTCCTCGACTGCAACCCAGACTTCGCCGAGATCCTGGACAATCTTTGCATTGCCCTTCCGGTCGCTGACAATATACTTCGTTCCCGACCAGTCCTTGACCTCCAGACCATAATAGCGACAGATTGCATTTATGACGGCTACGCGGGCGAGCCGGTTGCGCATGTTCTCCCGTTGCCGGTCGCCGCCAACCATCACGACATTGTCTTCATTCGCATGGATGGATTGATCGGTCCAGTGAAGCTTCGTCAGCAACTCTCCACAAAGAACGCACATGTCCGCTGCTCCCCCTCTTTCGCTTACAACATGACATCTCCGCTGTTGGGTCCGAGTGTTTGCCCGGTGTATAGGGCGCCATCCGGGTCGGACGCGAGCAAAAGCGCCGTCGGAACAACTTCTTCCACTGTGCCAAAGCGCGGAATGGCGAGTTCCTTGCTCTTTCTGTCTTTCCAATTCCCATCGATATCTGCCACCATCTGCGTCTCGATCGGCCCCGGCGCGATGCAGTTGGCCGTAATGCCGTAGGTTCCGAGTTCCAGTGCGATCGATTTTGTAAAGCCGATCACACCCGCCTTTGCAGCCGCATAGTGGCTGAGTTCGACGCCGCCTTTCTGCCCCAGTTGCGACGCGATGTTGATGATCCGTCCATACCTTTGCCGGATCATGTGCGGGGTTGCGAACCGAGTCGTCAGGAACACACTGCGCAGATCAACCTGAATCATTCTGTCCCACGTTTCGATCTCCATTTCGTGCACCAGACTCTGTGTCAGAATCCCTGCATTGTTGACCAGAATGTCAATTCTCCCGTAGACTTCCATGGTCGATTCAATCAATAACCGCGCCACGCGCTCGGTTGAAATATCGCCTTCTGTGTAGATCATCCGTCGGCCCAATGACTCAATATCCTGCTGCAATTGCCGGATTTGCTCTGCCGACTGTCCATAGACATTGACCGACAAATCGGCGCCTTCTGCCGCAAATCGCAGCGCTATGCCGCGCCCGATCCCTTGTCCGGCCCCTGTGACAACGGCAACTTTGCCCATAAGTTTCACGCTCTCGTCACCTCCCGGTTCGTGTCGCAGCTCCTGGATTTCTCCGTGGGGCCGATCACCGTCCGACCTCTGTTTGCTCGAATCGTAAATACGAGGGCACTTGCCGATTGGATTCCGATACTGCGCCCCTGCAGAGACATGTCTGCGACAAACTCGCGACGGACACAGTATCGGAATCCTCCCCAACTATTGATTTACTTTCTGCGCGGAGACCGTTTGATAAAATCATCCGCGATTTCATCAAACGTGACCCAGCGCACCCCATCGTGGCTGTTGATATACTCAATGAGCCGTTCATGCATCATCAGGACCTGCGGGCGGCCGCTGACATCCGGATGGATGGTCATTCCGAACACAGCGAAGTCGTGCTCTCTGTAGACCCAGTCAAACTGGTCGCGCCACATTTGCTCGACATCCCGCGGATTGACGAATCCATGGCTGTTCGGAGATTTCTTGATAAACATCATCGGCGGCAGGTCATCCAGGTACCAATTCGCGGGAATTTCCACAAGGTCCGTTTCCTGCCCCCGTTCCAGCGGTTTCATCCAATCGTTGGCACGGGCGGCATAGTCGATCTTCGTCCAACGATCGCCAACACGCACGTAGTACGGGGTAAAGTCGTTATGCATCAAACTGTGATCGTATTTGATGCCGTGTTTGAGCAACAGTTCATTGGTAATGGTTGAGAATTCCCACCAAGGGGCAACATAGCCTGTCGGCCTGCGGCCGGACAGTTTCTCGATCAATTCTATGGAGCGCAGCAAAACATCTTCTTCCTGCACGGCCGTCATCGCAATGGGGTTCTCGTGCGAGTACCCATGCGCGCCCACTTCATGCCCCGCGTCCACAACCAGCTTCATCTGTTCCGGAAAGGTTTCAATAGAGTGTCCCGGCATGAACCAGGTGGTCTTGATATTGTACTTTTCAAACAGCTTCAGCAGACGGGGAGAGCCAACTTCGCCGGCAAACAAACCGCGCGAAATGTCATCGGGTGAATCCTCTCCCGCATACGAGCCGAGCCATCCCGCCACCGCGTCGACATCGACGCCGTAAGCAACGAGAATTTCCTTTTTTGCTGTCATGTCGCATTCCTCCATCGGTCAATTTTGCAGTTCCTTCACCAGACCCTTGGATCCATAGTACCCTGACTCTCTGCTAAGGTATACTCCAAGCCTCTATCGCTGCCCGCATCTCTGCCTGAGATGACCCATTGGCCAGGAGAAGTCCCAGAAGAACTCGCGCTTTTTCGCCGGACAGGTCACCCGCAAACCATGCCCCCGCCCGTTCCAGATCCCGGCCCCCACCGCCGCCGTAGATCGGTAGCACTCCCCCGCGCAGGCAGCGGCTTGTAATGATGACAGGAACACCGTAATCAACCAGAGATTCAACCACAGGCGCGATTGAGGGGTGAGCATTGCCCCGGCCAAACGCCTGCAGTACAATCCCTTCATATCCTTGCGCCATGCGCGCGATTTCTTGCCCGGTCATGCCGACGCCCAGTCGAATCAGGGCGACCGGTTTTGGAACAGCCAATGGGATCGTCGGATTCATCCTGATTCTGCGCGCCACATGGACATGATCCCCATCCACGCGACCGACCGGACCCCATCCGTCCGAAGAGAAAGCTTCCATGGCGTTTGTATCCACTTTGCGCACTTCGCGGGCCGCATAGACAAATCCCGAGAAAGTCACCACAGGCCCCCAAGCCGCCGCCTCCTTTGATTGAGCGACACAAATGGCGTCCTTCAGGTTGCGGAGTCCGTCGCTTGCCGGGTGACTCGCGTCAAGTTGGGCGCCGGTCAACACAACCGGTTTCCCGGTTCCGGAGATCACAAGAGACAGAAAGAATGACGTTTCCTCCATGGTATCCGTTCCATGCGTCACAACGACGCCGATTACATCCGGCGACTCCAGTGATTGAAGAACATCCGACGCAACCCGTTGCAGTGTGGCATAGTCAAAAGCAAAACTGCCGATGGTGACCGCTGCCTGGATATCCACAGTGCAATCCACGCCAAGACGCCTGGCAAACGCCTGACCCTGCAGCGCGGCGGTTACGTCCCCATTCTCATGCGGAAGTGAAGCAATGGTGCCGCCTGTCGTAATAATCTTTACCCCCGCCACGATTCTCCTCCTATACCTGCGAACAAGCATCTCCTATCCATTCACTGTGAAATGGATTCCAATGTTTGCCCCGGTTCGATAGCGCGGGCGCCAAACATGAAAACCCCGGACAGAATGAGCGGAATGACGCCGGCAACCAGCGCACCCGTAATGACGCTGCCAGAATTCGTGAATACAGCAAATAAAGCGGATCCGAGGATGGCGCCAAGCGGCCCCATCGAATTGACCACAGAAGCCGCCGTGCCGCGCATCCGTGTCGGGAATGACTCGCTGATGTAGGACATCATGGCCGAATAGGCGCCAATGAGGAAAAACAGTCCGATGCTATACGTCGTCACAACAGCCGCAAAGCCATGCGCAAACAACAGGAGAACCGCGTAGGAGAGACCTCCGAGAATCCACGCAATGCCCACCGTGTTTCGACGTCCGATCCTGTCACCGATGTATCCGTGCGCCACATAACCGACATAGGCCAGAGCGTTTGACAGGATTAACATAAACAGTGAATTCGTAAACGAAATGTGCTTGCCGTTTACCAGCACAGTCGTCGACAAGACAGCGAACACTTGAATCGCCAGCCAGTTCATGAGAAACGCGAGACACAGAAAGATGGAGTGCTTCCGCACGTCCTTGCCAAACATTTGCCGAATCGAGGATTTTTCGATTTTTGTATGGTCGATGTTGTATCCCTTTGCCAATCGCTCTGCAACAGCGACATTTCCTGACTTCATCAAACCGCGCACCTGTTTCATTTGCAAAAATCGCGGCGATTCCTTCAGTCGAGACCAGAGGATGACGATGACAATGGCGGGAAATGTGGCCACAAGGAATGTTCCCCGCCACCCCACACGCGGCTCCAGAAGCGCCGTCATCAGAGAGGCAAAGAGCACGCCGATCGGCCATCCTCCCTGGACAAAGCTGTAGAGAAAACCTCTCTTTCCAGGGCCCATCACTTCTGATAAATAGGTAGTGTTAACCGCCTGTTCAGAATAGCCAAGACCGGATAACGAACGAATCAGTATCAGATACAGAGGACTCATCGTGAACGCCGTGAGTCCCGAACTCAAGGCGGCGCCAAGTGTGGTGAGCATCAAGGAATTGCGGCGGCCCAGATAATCGGTCATTGGACCCACAAGGAAAGAAATAATAAATGTTCCTACCGACACCCATGTTGCAATTTCCAGACCAACGGTCGTGGACCAATGGAAACTGACGGCGATCACCGGCAGCAGCATGCCAAACAGGATATAGTCGTAAACTGACAGCATCCACGCCAGAAACGAGCAAATGAGCGCGTACGTCACCTGCCCCGGCGTCAATCTGACTTCTGCAATTGGTTCGATACTTTTCACGGCCATACTCAATTTGCTCCACCCCTTTCAATTGTCAAACCGTGATGCCAGCAACGCATCGCGGTTTCTCTTTACGATTCGAAGATCCGCCACCCCTTCCAAAGTATTGTGTGAAGTCAGAATTCCAGCTTTACAAACTACGCCGACTTTACGAAATATACTGGTAGCAAAATCTATGCCAAGATGTCGAATGGCCCAAGGAAAGTACGGAAGAGTTCTGGGTTGCCAGTGTAGACACGCTGGCTGCAGCATGCTCTGACAGGCAAAATGGGGATGTGCGAGGGCTTCAGACAAGCAAACAGGATGGCCCTGTCACATCAAGGGCCATCCTCAGAGGTATTCTCAAGTCTATGTTCATGCATGTGATCATGCTTATGTGCAAGTCCGCACCCGTATTCATGCGTTTTTGCATTGCAACATGTCAATATGCATGGCATGCTTTTGCAGTTTTCTCGAAATGGTTGATTGATTCACACCGAGTTTTTGGGCGATTTCTTCCAGCGTCCGCGATTCACGCGCAGCCAACTCAATGAGTTGGGTCTCCATCAGTTTTTCGGCATCCTTCAAAGGGATGGCCCTGTACACCTCGACATCCCGAACTGGACCTGAACCTGGGCGCGAAGCGGGTGCGCCGCTCGCGTCGCGCATCTGTTTTGGCAAACTCTCGACGGCAATCACGGACGATTCCGATGTCACCGCCACACGCTCGATGATGTTTTGCAGCTCACGGATATTGCCCGGCCAGGAATAATCCTCGAATATGGACAGTACTTCCGCCGACAACGTGATGCGGCGGTTAAACCGATGCCCATACAGGTCCAAAAAATGATTCGCCAGCGGAAGAATGTCCTCCTTGCGTTCGCGCAAGGCCGGAATCACGACGGGAATCACATTTAACCGATAGTACAGATCCTTGCGAAACAGGCCCTGATTGACTTTACTCCAGAGATCCTGATTCGTGGCTGCAAGAATACGAACGTTTACAGGGATCGATTTCCTTCCGCCAATACGCATGATCTCCTTGTCTTGCAGCACGCGAAGCAATTTCGATTGCAGGCCAAGCGGCATATCGCCGATTTCGTCCAAAAACAGCGTTCCTTCGTTCGCGAGTTCGAACAATCCGGCCCTTCCATTGCGGCTTGCCCCTGTAAACGCTCCGGATTCGTACCCGAACAGTTCACTCTCCAGCAGACTCTCTGGGATGGCGGCGCAATTGACCTTGATCAACGGTTTGTCGGCGTTCATTCCCGTATGATGGATGTAGTTGGCCGCCAATTCCTTGCCCACGCCAGACTCTCCCGTGATCAGTACGGTCGAATCGACCAAGGCGATCTTTGCGAGACTGGACATGACTTCACCCATCGCTTTGCTGCGATGGATCAACTGCCCGCCCGACGCGCTCGCGTTCTCCTGCCATTTGGCGAGCTGCTGCCGGTACCCTTCGACAATCCCCTTCAACTGGTGCAATTCTTGCTCCAATTCGTGGATTTCAGTGATGTCCTTGGATGCATTGACCACCCGCACAATTTTCCCCGATACGTCTCGAATGGGCGTGCTGACAACCATAAGTCGACGCCCGGTGGACGTCTGCTGAACAATCTGCACTTTTTTTCCGCGTTCCAGCGCCAACCGGGTTGCGGATGGACTGTAGACGCCTTCCTTCTCCAGTTCGAAAACCGTTCGCCCAATCAATTCATCCGGTTTTTTCCCCCACAACGCTTCGCACGCTGAGCTTGCCCGGAGCGTTCGTCCTTCGCCGTCTGACACATAGAGCACATCGTATGAGTTGTCAAAAATGGTCTGGAGATCATCGATTGTTGTCTTATAGGATTTCATTTCTTCGCTGAGCAGCCCGTGATAGATCGACAGTTCGTCGATCAGGAAGAGAATGTGAGTCATATTGGCGTCTCGCGACACGGGCGCCACATGCATGACATATCTTTGCCCCTGGATGTCCACCACATGACCGAGCAGGGTTTTCCTCTGCGCGACAACCTGTTCCATGTCCACTGTCCGCAAGAACTCATCCGTGTCCAATTTCGATAAAATATCCCGACCCAGCGCATTGGCGAACAAGAGCGTTCCACTCGAATCAAAAACACACAGCGCGCACGGAAGCTCGTGCATCACTTCCTCACCAAGCGACCGCGCGCTCAGGATTGATCTCACCATCACGACACCTCCCTCCATCTGGTTCCGTTTTCTTCAGCTTTGTCGTCCGCGTTCAATCACGCCATATGTGCCCGGAGACACATAGAACATGGGCCGGAGGTCGACCATTGGATCATCCGCGTCAAGAACCGATTCGTCGACGGACGCCGCCGTCACTTTCAAAATGAAGGCGAGTTCGTCGCCGAATGTGAGGACATCCTCCATAAGGCATTCCATGTGCGCACGGCACTCCACAAGTCGTGGAGGCTTGACCTTCACGGCTGGAATTGTGGCAAAGCCGCGTGCCTGAGGTTCATCGGGCGCAGGCGGAAGCCGTGAGCATTGACTGTCGTCACCAGCACGACCGGACCCGCAAGTGGATTGACCGCCCAGTGACGCGACGCAACATCTAGATCTATCTTGTTCATCCAGCATCCCTCCCGGTCGAGCCCGTCATGCACATCCTGAAGCGCTGAGCGCAATAGTGCCAATAGAGTGGGCGAATCATTTATGGGGAAGCCGATCGCGGCACTGGCGTTCCATTCACCCGTATGGTGGATTCGCTTTACCGCCAACACGGTTGTCTGGGCAGCAAAATATCAGATTCAAGGACAGCAACAAGCATCCTTGCTATACTATGCTGTTGATCTCGCAAATGGCAAAATTACTACAGATCAACACAGCATCGCAAAAATGCTCGGGGTCACAACATCAATACCAAAATGGGTACAGGTACTTCCTTACAAGCATTACCCAAGTCCGGTTCCGCCGGAGTAGAGCATATCCTGAATCCGTTGCCGGATTCGCCAGAGCAACCTTCGGTTATGATGGATTGGCATGTGGCGGATCAATCATGACGGTAACGTGGATCTGATCCTCCGTAAAGTTGTGCCGATTGACGCGAATGGACAATAGGTCCGGCACTGCAATTCCCTCTTGTACGCCCGAGGAACCTTGGATGATCATCGCTTCCCCGGGCCGCGTTGTGGACGATCCCATGCCAGATTGGCCACGGTTTGGACTCCCGAATCCATTCTACCATCCCTCGCTGCAGTAGCGCGAGATCCCAGAGAATCAAGCCGCTGCCCAACCCGAGGTCTCAAGCTGCCCAATGGAATCTGTTTGTGAATGGGGCAGGTGCAGGATTCGGAAAAAACGATCACGCGCAGCTCATTCCAGAGTCTCAAGGCGCTCAACCAGATCCTCCTGCCTGGGCATCCGCCTCTCCAGACCGCGTCCGTAGATCTCCCGGGCCCGTTCCTTGTCAGCATACTCGGGATACCGCGCGAACTGGGGATTATACTCATCCGCCCAGCCGATGTATCCCCAGAGCTCGTCCGGAAATCGCTCAATCAAAGCGGCAAAACGGACGTCTCCCTCTTTCTTTCTGCGCAAGACAAACAGCGACTCCGCGCACGCCAGGGCAAAATTGACTGTATTGCTGCGGTTCTCGTCGACCAGCCTGCTCCCCAGATCGTCGAAGATCTCAAGGCGCCTTTCAGCCCACACCCGATTGCCCTTCA
>JAKADD010000053.1 GCA_021820825.1 Bacillota bacterium | reverse complement strand
CATGGGAGTCCGAACTCATCCGGGAGCGGCGCGGTGGAAGGCGCGACAGCGCACTACACCGCGACGGCAGCCTCCGTTACAAGGTGTGCATATAGGGAAACCCCCTGACTGCGACTGAGTGGATTTGGGCATCGCCCGGATCAACAAGAGTGGTACCGCGATGCTGGCCATCGTCTCTTGCAAGAGACGATGGCCATTTCTGTCCCGCGGATTGCCGACAGGGGTGTAAAGAATCAGACAGAAGACCGAGTCAAAGAGAGAACATACAGGAGCGGAGGAACTCGCATGCAAAGCACAACGAACTACCGGAAAATAACTATTTTCGACACCACGCTGCGCGATGGCGAGCAGTCGCCGGGCGCATCCCTGTACCCAACCGAAAAGATTCGCGTCGCGCAGCGCCTTGCAGCCCTTTGCGTCGATGTCATTGAACCTGGCTTTCCCGCCTCCAGCCCAGGGGACTTTGCCGCTGTTCAGCAGATTGCGCAGACTGTTCACGGCGTGGAAATCTGCGGGTTTGCGCGCGCGATCCGCGAAGATATCGACGCTGCCGTAGCCGCCACCAAAGAGGCCGAGCGCCGTAGACTGCATCTCTTTATTTCCTCATCGCAGATCCATCTGGACTTTCAACTGAAAAAGTCACGGGATCAGGTGCTTGACCTCGCACGCGAAATGATTGCGTATGCGAAACGCTTTGAGGATCGCATCGAATTTTCGCCCATGGACGCCACGCGCACCGGAATGGAATTTCTGGTGCAGATGGTTGAGGCGGCGATTGCAGAGGGCGCAACCATCATCAACATCCCGGACACGGTGGGGTATGCGCTCCCCGAGGAATATGGCCGCATGTTTGCGAACGTTCGCGAGCAGGCGCGCGGCGGCGATCGAGTGGAATACAGCGCACACTGTCATAACGACCTCGGTCTGGCTGTGGCAAACAGTCTGGCCGCGATTCAGGCAGGCGCCAGTCAGGTAGAAGTCACGATCAATGGCATCGGAGAACGGGCGGGCAACTGTGCGCTTGAAGAACTGGTGATGGCTCTGGACACGCGCAAAGCCACACTGGCGCTGGAAACCGGTGTACAGTTGGGGGAAATTTACGAGACATCAAGAGTGGTCAGCCGCCTGATGAATTTTCCGATCGCGTACAATAAAGCGGTTGTGGGTCGCAACGCATTTCAGCATGAAGCCGGCATCCACCAGGACGGACTGCTGAAAAATCGCTCCACTTACGAGATCATGGACCCCGAACGACTGGGTGTACCGCGCAATATGATCATCCTTGGCAAGCATTCCGGTCGCCATGCGCTAAAGAATCGCATCGGCGAATTCGATGTGCGCGTGTCGGATGTACAGTTGGACGACATGTTCACGCGCTTCAAAGAGTTGGCAGACGAAAACAAACGTGTGTCGGACGACGACATCATTGCGCTGGTCGGAGAAACCGTGGATATGCATATCGATCCGTATTCGCTGATTGACATCCAGGTGTTTACGAGCAACCAGATGGACAGGATGGCGTCGGTCAAGGTGCGCCACAATGACAGCGGCAGCGAAGAGACATTTTCCGGAACGGGTTCCGGGCCGATTGAGGCGATTATCCACTGTCTCAAACAGGCCGTGCCGCTGGCAGTCGAGTTTGAGGATCTGGAACTGCACTCGATCTCATCGGGAGAAACGGCAAGCGGAGAAGCCATAGTCACTGTCTCTGTGGACGGAGAGAAGCACCGCGGCATCGGCATTGATCGCGATATCATCATCGCCGTGTCGCGCGCCTTTATGTCTGCCTGCAATCAGGCTGTGCGCGCCGATCTGAGCGAGCGCCCCGAAGCGGACGCGATGGTGGAAATGGCGAGTGGACGGCAGGCGACCGTAGTGGCCAAGTAGGGGAAGGGGTCGCTTATACCCTTATTATACCTATACAATGCGCGCCTCCGGGGCTGCTCTCCCGTGAGGCGCACTTTGTATAGATCAACTTGACGGAACAGGGTGCGCCGGTTTCCTGTTGGTCAGCCTAACTGATTGGCCGCCCATGCGGGATAATCGGTGCAAAGCGATATGGACTTGGAAATGAAGCTGGGGCCGTACATGACCTTCAGGATCGTGTCTCCTTTGTAAAGCACGCGGTAGCTGGGGCCATGCAACAGGACGCCAAAATACCGGCCCGTCGTACGTGAAAAAGGGTCCGATGTGTAGACGAGCATTTGTGCGCCGGGGATCTGCGGCTGCGCACCTTTCTCGGCGGAGGCGCCGTCGTAAAACGTGTTGGAGTGGATCGTGACAGGATAGTGCAGACCAAACAATGCGTGAGGGTTGCCAGAGTTAATGGCGGTCATGGACTGGTTCCATTCTCCCGTGACCATTCCGTTGCTGGAAATCCATTGGAAACTGCTTCCTGCGCCAAAGTTTGCGTTCGTTCGCCGCGCATACAGGGCGCCGCTCGGTGTGAGTGTTACCTGCGTGCTGTCCTGGATTGCGACTGCTTCACTGTAAAGCCCCGGCCAGTCGCTCCACGTGTACGTGCGCCCGGTATGCGCCTGCAGCTGGCGCAGTACTGCGACGGCCGTCGAATACAGCGAGTTAGGAACGACGCCCGGTTTGCCAAAGGTCACGAGCGGGGCCAAAAAACTGATCCGGTTTGAGCTCAAAATGCGAAAACCACGCGCGCTGTCGACAAGATTGGCTAAAATGCGCTGGACGTCCGCCGCCGTCAGGACCGTCGCTGGCGACTGTACGTTCGTTCCGTAAAAGAGCGAGAAGGTTTTCGCCCATTCATACGGATTCCGGGACACACTCGTTTGTAAATTGATCTTGCGCGCGATCTCGGCCCAGCGCGCGATCCAGAGGGCCGCTTGTCCTGCTGTCACGGGGCCGTCAGGCTGCGGTGTGGAGAGACCGAGAAGCGCAGCGTAGCGACTGCTCGGCTGCCCAGGAAACACGGAGCGAAGGCCGACCCATGCGCGCGCTGAGGGAGGGATCCATGAACGCGCGGAGAAGGGGGCGCTCATGGACAGGGTCTTTGGCCACACCGACAAGTGGGAAAACGTTTCGAGAAGTCCCGCCGCCATGCCTGCCTGTGTCGCCAGCGCAGGATTTTTTAAGTCCGCCTTGCCAGTTGCCGAGAGTGCGATGCGCCAGTTGCGCTGCTGCGCGAACACCGCTATATTGTGAATAAACTGGGTGGCGCCGCCTGGAGTGAAACCTCCGGATGTCTGCTGTACACCGTGGAATGCGCCGATCTTGTCAAGAAAATCGTACGCGTTCGCGCCGCGCTCAGGCAAACTGAACATCCGCGTTACCAGAATCGCAGCTTCACGGGGGCTAATCGGTCTGTCTGCGCCAAAGGTGTACGATCCCGAAGTTGAACTGGTTTCTAGCCAGCCGTTGTCCTGCATATAGGCGATGTCGTTCCAGAGTGTCGGTCCGGCCTTCAGGACATCCCAGTAGGGATCGGGCCGAACGGTATTCGGAACGGAATTTGGCAGCAGATTCGCGAGTTTCTGAATCATATACGCCGTGGACACTGGAGGAGCAGCGGAAACAAGCGACCGCGCCGATACGAGGGCGCCGATCGCTGTAAACGCCACCAAAGTTTTCAACACGGCGTTTCTCATCTCGAATCCCCCTGTCAAATGGGCGTGAGGCCAAAAGCCGCACGCATGTCATGGTACAGAATGTGACCCGCCAGGATATGGCCGCGACTGTTCGGATGCCAGCCGTTTGCCATATACGGAACATACGTCTGGTGATGTTCTTTCAGGTATGCTTTCATCTGGTCGTAGACGTCAAAGACGTGGACGTTCGAGTTTTGAAAATGATTGGCGACGCTCATCTCGCGATCCAGATACAGGGACTCCGCTATGCGGTATTGCGTATAGGAAGCGCGAGTTACAGGGGGAGTCACCACGAAAACGGCGGCCTGGCTCGCCAACGCCAGGTGAATCTCCCTGTTGATTTCTGCTTCATAGCGCGAAAAAGGGGTTCGCGGCCAGGCGTCATTGAGTCCGCCCCAGGAGATCACCACCACCTGGGGTTGAACGGATTTTAGCCATGCCGGATACTGCGTCGCAATTTGCAGGGCGTTAGCCCCGATGACCGCATGATTCACGAAGTGGTAGGGAGTATTCGTGTGTGCGGACAGTGAGCGAAAGGCCCGTTTCAGATAGCCGCCGCCCTGTTTGGTGTCCGACCATCCATACGCGACGGAACCGCCAACCGTCATCACGGTAATCGGCTTTGCGGAACGTACTGTCGCGGCCGCGCCGGGAACCTGAGGAGTCAGGCTGCCGCCAATCGCGAGTGGAACGCTGCTGGCGGCAATGACTCCGACAAGGGCCAGACCGCCCAGGAACAACGGGTAGTAGTTGCGCCTCAATGCATTTTCCACCGTGAGTTCAACATCGATTCCCCCAGTTGTAATTATCGCATTAGGGGAATCATACTCTTCAAATATTCGTTTCACCTTAACGCCGGGCAGGCTACTGTTACTGAACGAAGTGAATCGGTTGTGATCCGAAGCGTCGGGAGAGGTCCTGAAACAGAATCTCGCCAGCGAGTTTATGACCGCGTGCGTTTGGATGCCACGTGGTTGCCATGAATGGTTTATAAGTCAGATGGTGCGCCGCCAGATAGGCTTTCATCTGATTGAACACAGAAAATGTGTAGACATTCGGGCTATGAAGCGAGCGCGCCACGCTCATTTCATTATTGAGATAATATGGCTCGGCAACGCGATAGGTGACCAGGCCCGCCTCGGTAACAGGAGGCGTGACGATAAACACAACCGCGTGCACGGCGAGCGCCTGGAGAATCTCAGCCTTAATGTCCCGACGATAGATGCCGATAGGGGTTTTTGGCAGCGCATCGTTCAACCCGCCCCAGGAAATCACCACGATCTGCGGACGGACGGATTGTAGCCAATGCGGGTAGCGCCCTGCGTACATGGTGGCCAGTTGACGGGCGTTCGCTCCGACGATAGTACGGTCATAGATCGTATAATGGGTCTTTGTGTTCTTTGAGAGTGTGGCAAAGGCCCGCGTCAAATATCCGCCATGCCACCCTTTGCGCCAATTCTGCCAGCCAGTGTCCATCCAGCCTTTTGCAATGGAACCGCCGATGGTCATGACGCGTTCTGTGGCAATTGCCGACGCAGTCCTGTCAGCGGCGGATGGAACGGCGCTCGCCGTATGGTTGATTGCGGCCGCGCGCGTTCCGTAGCTTTCCCCAATAATTCCACCAGTGATGATGGCCGCCACGGAAGCGGCAGCCAGGATGACGCGTAAAATGATGCCATTCCGTCGTCTGATTGCTGACATCCCCTTTTCCTTTTTTCTTATTATCTCGTAGCTTTCGCATAGAATGGTGGAAGAAATCTATTTGTAATGTATATGTAATATTTGTAACGATACATGCAGGCGTCAAGGCTGAAGTCGGACGCTATAAAAGTCATTGCCGACACATATACATTGAGATAAGATAGAATCAGAAATTGCGATTGTTATCTGAAAGGGGTACCTGCCATGTCGAATGACGACAGCCGTCTGTCCAATCTGCTTCACGAAACCAGATCATTCCCTCCCTCTGAATCGTTTCGCAAAGAGGCCAACTTCAATGACGCTTCCGTCTATGAACGCGCACTGCAAGATCCTGAAAACTACTGGTCCGAACAGGCGCAGCACCTGAGTTGGTTCGCTCCATATGAAAGCGTTCTCACTTGGCAGCCGCCGCACGCCAAGTGGTTTTCCGGCGGCAAACTGAATGCGGCCTATAACTGTGTGGATCGCCATCGCAATGGACCCCGCAAAAACAAGGCGGCCATCATCTGGGAAGGGGAACCGGGCGACAGCCGCGTGTTTACCTACGATATGCTGGGACGCGAGGTGGACAAGGCGGCTCATATGCTGCAAAGCCTGGGCGTACAGAGGGGGGATCGGGTGACCATTTATCTGCCGATGATTCCGGAACTCCCCATTTCGCTATTGGCCTGCGCGAAAATCGGCGCCATTCATTCCGTTGTCTTTGGCGGATTTTCATCCAAGGCGCTGCGCGAACGGATCATCGACGCGGATGCAAAACTGCTCATCACAGCCGATGCGGGCTGGCGCAGGGGCGCGCTCATTCCGCTCAAGGCGAACGCCGATGAAGCGGTTGTCGATACTTCGACTGAAACTGTGGTCGTCGTTCAGCGGGTGGGCGAGAAAGCGAACGCCACCATGCAGGCGGGGCGCGACTTCTTCTGGCATGAATTGATGGCGAAGACAACCGGCGCACCGTTCCCGGCCGCAGAAATGGACGCTGAGGACGTACTCTTTTTGCTCTAT
Organism: Bacillota bacterium; assembly: GCA_021820825.1. The sequence goes on along the minus strand of JAKADD010000053.1, from coordinate 4,438 downwards.
ACGTCCGGTACGACAGGCAAGCCCAAAGGGATTGTGCATACGACCGGCGGTTATTTGACGGTGGCCAACACGTCGATGCGCAGTGTGTTTGACGTAAGGGACGACGACGTCTTTTTTTGCACCGCTGATATTGGCTGGGTCACGGGGCACACGTACATCGTGTATGGGCCGCTGTCGGCGGGCGCAACCACCGTCATGTATGAGGGGTCGCCGGATTTCCCTGGTCGCGACCGTTTTTGGGATATCATTGATAAATATGGCGTAAGTATTCTTTATACAGCGCCGACATCCATCCGCACATTTATGAAATGGGGAGCGCAGTATCCACAGGCGCACGATCTGAGTACTCTGCGCCTGCTCGGAACCGTAGGCGAGCCCATCAATCCTGAAGCGTGGATGTGGTATCACGAGCATATCGGTCATGCGCGTTGTCCGATCGTCGATACGTGGTGGCAGACAGAAACAGGCGCGGCGATGATCGCGCCGCTGCCAGGCCTGGCGACAACGAAACCCGGATCGGCGACCAGACCTGTGCCGGGGATTGACGCGGATGTTGTGGATGAAGATGGGCAGTCGGTCGCGCCGGGCAATGGCGGGTATCTGGTGATCCGCAAACCATGGCCTTCTATGCTGCGCACGATTTGGGGCGATGACGAGCGTTTTCGCAAGACCTATTTCGGCAAATTTGACGGTGTATACCTGGCAGGAGACGGGGCGCACAAGGATGCGGATGGGTATATATGGATTTTGGGCCGCATCGATGATGTCATCAATGTATCAGGACATCGCATCGGCACCATGGAGGTGGAGAGCGCGCTCGTTTCTCATCGCATGGTGGCGGAAGCTGCGGTCATCGGTCGCTCACACGATATCAAGGGGCAGGCGATCACCGCGTTTGTCACAGTCAAGGAAGGAATCGAAACGAACGACAAGCTGGTGGCCGAGTTGAAGCAGCATGTCACGGACAGCATTGGCGCAATGGCCCGTCCCGAGGAGATCATTTTCACGGCGGAACTGCCAAAGACGCGCAGCGCAAAGATCATGCGTCGCCTGTTGCGGGACATTGCAGAGGGACGGGTGTTGGGAGATACGACCACGCTTGCGGATCCGGCGGTGGTCGAGGCGCTCAAGGCGCAGTATAAGGACGCGGAGTGAACTGACGCTCTGGCAAAACATGCGTTGCCGCCTTCAGAGGAAATGGTACGCTTCCAGAAAGGGGGTGGGAACCGCAAAACAGGGCGAAAGGTCGCAGTGCGCGCAGAACGCGGGGCAATTTGTCTGCTTCAATGCATTTATAGAGAGGAAGAGATCAAAATGGGTGATCAAGTCAAGATAGCCGATCCGGGACCACTCGGATTGGCGGGGTTTGGGATTACCACCTGTATTCTCAGTTTGATTAACGCAGGCGTTGCGAGCGTAAGCGGACTCGGCGTCGTGCTCGGACTGGCTCTCGTATACGGCGGAGGCGTGCAGCTTCTGGCGGGCATGTGGGAGTTTCGCAAAGGCAATACCTTTGGCGCCACCGCGTTTTCTTCGTACGGCGCATTTTGGCTGGCATTGTGGTATATCATTAATACGTCTCCGAAGGCTGGTCTTGGTTGGTTTTTGCTATTTTTCGGGATTATTACGCTATTCCTGTGGTTTGCCACGTTTTATTTGAACAGGGCGCTGTTTTTTGTTTTCCTGACACTGTGGATTGCTTTTTTCCTGCTTGCACTCCATGGCTTTGGCGTTATAGGTTCACAGGCCGGCGGATGGATCGGTCTCATCTGTGGACTGACTGCGCTGTATACATCCTTTGCCACCGTGATCAATACGACGGCGGGCAAGATCGTCATGCCGCTCGGACAGTCGGTGTTGAAACCGACTGTGTAGCTGTCTGCGCAATTGCGTGTTCAGTATGAAACACAGGGGCCCGTTCCCTGTGTTTCGTGCTATGATAGAGCTATGTAGATTTAAGAAATGAAGGGGTGCGTGCGGCAATGGAACTCAATCCGGATCGCTATCAGGACATGCAGTATCGAACATGCGGCAAGTGGGGTCTCAAACTGCCTGTCATTTCACTGGGCGGCTGGCAGACAGTAGGGGGATACGAGCGCAAAGGTGAAGCGAAAGAGAGCTTTTTTGCGGCGTTCGATGCGGGCATTACACATTTTGACTTTGCCAACAACTATGGTACGCCTCCCGGCAACGGTGAGATTAAAGGCGGCAAGATCCTGCGCGAGCTGCCGCGCGATGAACTGATCATCTCCAGCAAGGCGGGTTACTATATGTGGCCGGGTCCGTACGGTGAATGGGGCAGCCGCAAGTATATCATCGCGTCGTGCGATCAGAGTCTGAAACGGATGGGGCTCGACTATTTTGATATCTTTTATCATCATCGGCCGTGTCCGGATATCCCTCTCGAAGAAACGCACGGCGCACTGGAAACGCTTATTCAGCAAGGAAAAGTATTGTATGCGGGCGTTTCCAGCTATCCGGTCGATATGACCGATGCGACGATCCGTCTGCGCGAAAAGAAAAAGTGGTTTCCGATGACCATTCACCAACCGGTGTACAGCATGCTGAACCGCTGGATCGAAGACGGCTTGATCAAGAACGCCGCCAAACACGGGTACGGCATCATCGCATTCAGTCCGCTCGCACAGGGGTTGCTGTCTGACCGCTATCTGAACGGTGTGCCGGCGGAATCGCGTTTTGGCGCGCAGGGTCGCGAGAAAGTACTGTCGGAGAGTCAGTTGGCGAAGATCAGGGGGCTCAACGTGATCGCCGCAGAGCGGGGGCAAAGTCTCGTGCAGATGGCTCTGGCGTGGGTATTGCGGCATCCAGAAGTAACCTCGGTATTGACCGCAGTGTCCAGCGTGGACCAGTTGCGCGACAGTCTGCAGATTTTGAACAAGCTGGCGTTCGCGCCTGACGAGCTCGAACGCATCGAGCAGGTGCTCGCGGTGGAATAGCGGTTTTCCGGTTAACTGCGGATACACCTTACAGAATCGCGCACAACGAGTGTCGGTTCAAGAAGTTGACCGGTTATCTCGTCGGTTTCGCGTTCCGGCGCCATGAATCGCTGCAGCACCAACTCGACTGCTTTCTTGCCCATTTCCTGAATCGGTTGCGCGATGGTTGTCAAACGGGGATAGATGTGGTTAGAAAATGTAATATTATCATACGCGATGATCGAGATGTCGTCGGGAACCCTGATTCCTGACGTATGGAATTCCTGAATAGCGCCGATGGCAATCAGGTCGCTTCCAGCAAAGACGGCGGTTGGGAGTGAAACTCCCCTGTCGATTAACTGCCGGGCCAGTATTTTTCCCGCGTCGATTCCGTACCCGCCGAGGTAAATCTGATTGGGACCGATTTCGTATCCGACCTCGTTTAACGCCATGCAAAAACCTTGCAAACGCTCAGTAGAAGTTGCCAGATGCAGGGGTTCTATAAATATGTGGAAGTCGCTGTGCCCCTGCTCAATGAGATATTTGCCAGCCAGTTGCCCACCCTTGATGTGATCTGTTGCAATCCAGGTGACCTGTTGTGAAGGCGTCGGCACTTTGCGATCAAGCAGGACGACGGCTCTGCCCTGTTGAAGCAAACTTTGAATCCCGGAGTCTCCCTGGATCGAACTGGCGATGATGTACCCATCCAGTTCGCTGCGCAGCATGCGCGCAATCTGGGTCAGTTCCTGTTCTGGATTGTTGTTTGTACTGGAGATAAGTACGCTGTATCCCCGGCGCGACGATTCGTTTTCAATCACCTGAGCCACTTCGCTAAAGAACGGATTCGTGATGTCTGGCAGCACGAGGCCCAGTGTGTAGACCTGTTTCTTTTTTAACGAGGAGGCGGCGATGCTGGGGTGATAGTTTAGCCTGTACACCGCGTCAAGAACCCGCTCCTTGGTGGGCGGACTGATGCGTCCTTTGTTGTTCAACACTTTTGATACAGTTGCTGTAGAAACGCCGCTAAATTTGGCGATATCGTATATCGTGGTACGCATGAGCTGGCCACCCGCAAAAGTATTGTGTTCTGTTAACCGCTTGCCACAACACTATTATACCCAATGTTGTCGGCGCGATGCCATTCGCTAGTTGTTGCAAAGGCTCTTGCCCGACTGCGGCAACCAGTATACTATTTTGATTAACCGGTTTCCCATCTGCACGCCTTGCCGCGTGGGTTGAGGGGCGAAGGCGGATCGATCGCTTGGGAAAGGGGTCCGCATGCAGTGGGGAATCTGGCGCAGTGCAGAATCGCGGCGTCGCCCATCAATTGGTGCAATGACGACATGATTGATCTGGGCGACCGGTACAGTTTCCGCGATATCCTGAGAGACATGTCGGCGCTCGGGTTTGCAGGTACAGATGAGTTGTGGCAGACGTTTACCAGCAACCTCAATGCGGCCGGAAGGATTTGCAGGAACTATGGTCTGAAACTGGCTTACCAT
>JAKADD010000052.1 GCA_021820825.1 Bacillota bacterium | reverse complement strand
ACGACAAACACCACCCAAGTGGAACTGGTTGTCAGTTCAGGCGCCCAGTCAGCCGCTGTTCCCGATGTGGGTGGACAGACGCTCAGCGCCGCTGCGAATGTGCTGAAATCCGATGGATTTGTCCTGGGCTCGGTGACCAAGGTGTCATCGTTCTCTGTGCCTGCCAATCAGGTGATCAGCCAGACGCCGTCGCCCGGTCAACAGGCCACGGCGGGCTCGGCGGTCAAACTGACCGTGAGTTCCGGAGAACCAGCTGGCACAACGGTCACCACCGCCAATGTCAACGTTCCAATTCCGCCTGGCACCACACTGCCCGTTGAAGTGAAGATCGTGGTTACTGACGCGCTGGGTACGCGCACTGCGGTCACGGCTTCGCAGACAAATCCATCGGCGACGTATCAGGTCCAGATCACCACGACGCCATCAATCAGCGGGCAAGTCAGTGTCTATGAAAATGGCCAGATGGTGTCGACCAACACGGTCACAGGCGGCAGCGGAACAGGCACTGGAACAGGCACTGGAACAGGCACTGGAACAGGCAGTGGAACAGGCAGTGGAACAGGCAGTGGAACAGGCACTGGAACAGGCACTGGAACAGGCAGTGGAACAGGCAGTGGATAATGATGGTTGGGGAAACGGACTGGGCAGCGATTGACGGCGCGCTTTGTCGCCGTCAATCGCCTGGTAGCAGAGGAGCGATTGAAATTGGATGTGCCAGGCCGGATCGTGCGCGCCGTTTCAGGCTTCTATTATGTACAGACAGAAGACGGCGCGATACGCCAGTGCCGCGCCCGCGGTGTGTTCAGAAAACGTGATATCCGGCCTCTGGTCGGCGACCACGTACTCGTGGAGCCGCAGGGTCTGAGCGAGGGAATCGTGGTCGAGGTCAGACCGCGCCATAGTGAACTGGTTCGTCCGCCTATCGCCAACGTCGATCAGGCATTGCTGGTCTTTTCGCTTGCTGATCCACCGCTTTCCTTCTACCAGGTCGATAAAATGCTGACCATGATTGAATCCTGTTCATTGCGGGCGTTGCTCGGTTTTACAAAGGTGGATTTGCCAGAGTCGAGCCATCTGTTTGAAACGGTGCGAGCGATCTATGAACCGCTGGGATACGAAACGATTGCCCTCGACGTCAGGGATGGCGTTGGCTCACAGCGTGTGACAGAGTTGCTCGCTGGACACACGACAGTGCTCGCCGGACAGTCTGGCGTGGGCAAATCGACCATTCTGGGCGTATTGTTGCCGGAAGCAAACGCAGTGACCGGGGAAGTGGGCGACCGCAGCCATCGCGGGCGACATACAACCCGACATGTGCAACTGTATCCGTACGCGGGAGGGTATGTGGCCGACACGCCAGGCTTCTCGCAATTTGATTTTGACGCCATGGAACCAGTGCAATTGACGAGTCTGTTTCGCGATATCGCTACAGCGGCGGCAGATTGCGCGTTTCGCGGCTGTCTGCATGAACAGGGGACTGACTGCGCCGTATTGCGGGCAGTGGCAACGGGGCGCATCAAGCAGTCTCGCTATGACAACTACAGGCAATTGCTTGCCGAATTGAAAGAAGCAAAGGCGAGGCGATATTGATGTTCGTACAGATAGCCCCTTCAATTTTAGCGGCGGATTTCTCAGCCCTTGGCAGGGCTGTAGAGGATCTCACAACGGCGGGAGCGGATCTCATTCACGTTGATGTCATGGACGGCCATTTTGTTCCCAATCTGACGCTTGGGCCGCCCATCGTTGCGGCTTTGCGGGAACACACGTCACTGCCGCTGGATGTCCATCTCATGATCGAAGAACCAGAGCGCTCGATTGACATGTACCGCAAAGCTGGAGCGGACATCATCACCGTCCATGTCGAGGCCTGCAGACATCTGAACCGCACCCTTGCGCAGATTCGGGAGATCGGCGCTGAAGCGGGTGTGGCGCTCAATCCGGCGACTTCAGAGCAGGCGCTGCAGTATGTGTATGAGCAGGTCGATCTGATTCTGGTCATGAGCGTGAACCCTGGCTTCGGCGGTCAATCCTTTATCGGCTCCAGCGTCAGTAAAGTCGCGAACATTCGGCGTCGCCTGACTGAACTGGGCCGGCGCGCAGTCCGTGTGGAGGTTGACGGCGGCGTAACATCCAGGAATGCGGCCATGCTGGTGTCGGCCGGCGCTTCCATACTGGTTGCGGGGTCGCATATATTCAATGCGCCGTCGCTCAGCGAGGGGATTCGAAGTTTACGGGAAAAGTAGGCACATATCGTCATCTGCCCACATATAGTGAAGTGATGGAACCGGACATGGCGACCTATATGATCAAACTGGCTTGTTAACGTTTGTCCGCTCGCAGGCAGGTCTGTTCTGCTTTTGACCAGGGCTTGGGAACAGTTTGTGGGAGGGGTGTATGGATGCGGTTTTACACGATCAAACTGCCGCGGTTTCTTGGTGGCATCGTTAAGGCGCTGCTCGGGGTGCGAAACCGAAATTAACGGATGCCAAATACAAAAAAAGCACCCATTGCGGTGCTTTTTCAGGCGTTCCGTTCCGTGCTGCGGTATGACAGGAGTCAGGCGCAAACGGATTCCGTTATGCTCCTTTGCGACGCCGTGCGCCGGAATCCCCTAGATAGCGCGAGCGACTTTTCCACCCTTTAAGCAACGTGTGCATACGCGCATGCGTTTGACTGTACCGTTCGTGTTGACTCGGACAGACTGCAGATTCGGGAGCCAGCGCCGCTTAGTGAGGATGTGTGAGTGGCTGATCGCGTTGCCGACTTGCGGACCTTTGCCACAGACTTCACAACGTCTCGCCATGCTGTGCACCCCCTTTTATATTCAATCACAACTAGCTCATCATAGCATATCAGCTCTTGCCCGTGCAATGTGCTTTGCGCAATGTTTTTCAACGCCTGCCGCAGAATGTCGGCACAGTCAGACGGGAATGCGTCGATTATGCCTGAGTCTTGTCTGCAACCCTTTTCTTTGGCCCGAAAGGTGTAGTACACTAGAGAAAACTGTGTGCGAATGTGAGGTGGACTTGGATGCCGACTGTGATCCACAATGCGCTGGGGCGCATCATGATAGCCGATGAAGTGATCGCCACCGCCTCCGGGCTCGCTGCGCTTGATTGCTATGGACTGGCGGACATGGCTCCGCGCAAAGGGATGCGGGACAGTCTTTCCGGAATTTTGGGACGGGAAAACCCTGGTCGGGGCGTCGATGTCACGGCTCTGCCAGATCGCCTTGAAATTGAACTGTCGATCGTTGTAAGCTACGGTACGCGCATTCCGGAAGTGGCCGCCAATTTACGGGAGAAGGTCAGCTACACGTTGCAGGAGACGTTTGGCATCGTTGCCGACAAGATCAACATCAGCGTCCAGGGTGTGAAAGTGACTGGTGAAAGATGAGGAGGCACCGCTGAGTGCGGCAACAGGAAAGCTTGGACAGTATTGAATTCATTCGTATGCTGAAGGCTGGCTGTGAAGAACTGGGCAGGCACAAGGATGAGGTGAACGCCTTAAACGTGTTCCCGGTGCCGGACGGAGACACCGGCACCAACATGTATTTGTCGTATTTGTCAGGCATCGAACAGATCGAAAGTCTTCCGGCGGATTCCGGCCTCGCCAGAGTGGTGGCCGCGTTTTCTTCTGGTCTGTTGATGGGAGCGCGAGGGAACTCAGGCGTCATCCTGTCGCAACTGTTTCGCGGATTCCAGCTCGCGTTTGAAGATGCGGAGCGCGTGGACTCGGCTCTTCTTGCCGCCGCCTTCAGGAGGGGCGTACAGACTGCCTACAGGGCTGTATCAAGACCGGTGGAAGGAACCATTCTGACAGTCGCCAAAGCGGCGGCCGCGGCGACTGAAACAGCGTTAAAAAATGCGGACACGGCGATCGACACAGTACTGGCTGCGGCGATTTCCAAGGCGGAACAAACGCTGGCAAAAACTCCTGACATGTTGCCGATTCTTCGCCAGGCGGGCGTCGTTGATTCGGGCGGTCAGGGACTGCTGCATATCTATCGCGGATTCCGGATGAGCCTGGCCGCAAACGCCGCTGTATTTCCGAACTGGGAACGCGAGACTGTTCCTTCTCCGCTTTTGCACTATGCGGCAGCGGAAGTGCACGGAGACGGCGAGTTTGGCTATTGCACCGAATTTATCGTTCGCATGGATAATAAATACGGGGAGAAAGCAGAACAGGAGGTGCGCAGCGCGGTGGAGGCGCACGGCGACTCTTTGCTTGTGGCGGCTGCCGACGACCTTGTTAAAGTTCATATTCACACACTGCATCCAGGGCTTGTGCTGGAAGAAGCGTTGGCGCATGGGGGCCTTGTCCGGATCAAGATCGATAATATGACGGAACAGCACCGTGAACTCGTTCAAGGGTCGCTCCTGGAACTGCCGGACGCGTTGTCGCAACGCGATCCTGCGAATGACCGGGAGCATCTGCAGGAGCAGCAGGCTGGAATCAAAAAATGCGGACTCATCGCTGTGGTGGCGGGAGATGGATTGACGGCGATCTTTCAGGATCTGGGCGTCGATGAAATTGTGCCGGGTGGGCAAACCATGAATCCTGCAACCGAAGCGTTGCTCGCAGCCGCTGTTCGTACGGGCGTAGAGCATGTATTTATACTGCCGAACAACGGCAATGTGATTCTGGCTGCCGAGCAGGCCGCCACAGTGTCAAACGGACGCCTGCGCGTCATTCCCACGCGTTCCATCGGCGAAGGGCTCGGCGCTGCGTTGGCGTTTCGTTCTGACGCGGACGCCAACTCCAACGAGCGATTGATGAATGAGGCGGCGGCCAAAATTATGGCAGGCGCCATCACCGTAGCTGTGCGAAACACCAAGGTGGGCGATCTCGTGATAGGCGAGGGTGATTTTATGGCGATCCGGGGCGGCGAAATCGTCTTTGTCGATACGCTGCGCGCACAGGTGCTGGAGCGTCTGCTGGATAATCTGTGCACGACCGGGGCGGAGATTTGCACAGTGTTTTATGCCCGTGAAGAACTCGCTGCGGAAGTGCGGGAGAATTTCGCTCTGCTGTCCAGCCGTTATCCTGATGTAGAATTTGAAATGCAGTACGGCGGACAGCCCATCTATGACTTCTTGCTTGCGGCTGAGTGAGGGGGACGCTCCGTGAACGCGCGGGAACCGGGTCCGGATTTGTTTCAGACTGATGTGACAAGGATTCCCGGGGTCGGGCCAAAACGTGCGGCGCACCTTGCCCGCCTGGGAATCGGCAGTGTTGCGGCGTTGCTGTTTTATGCCCCTTTTCGCTATGAGGAAACTGCGCATTCGGAGGACTCGCTCTCCGCACAAGGACAGATCTCTGTGGCTGCCGTCGTGTGCGGACCCGTTACCGTGCGCCTGCGCGGGAAACGATCGACGGTGTATGTACCTGTGAGAGTGGGAGCGCGCGAAGTGCGCGCTCTATTTTTCAATCAGCCGTACCTGCGCCATCAACTGGCAGTGGGGAGGCAGATTCGCATCACCGGGCGCTATGACGCGAAGGCAGACACCCTGGTTGCTTCGCGGTATGACTTGCGCGGCGATGGACTGCTTGATACGGGGCTTGTTCCCATCTATCGCGTTACTGAAGAGCTGCCTGTGAACGCGCTGCGCTCCATTGTGGCAACGGCGCTGCAAACCTTTGGATCGCAACTGCAGGATGACATTCCGGCGGCGCTGCGCGACCGCTTCAAACTGCTTCCGTTGCACAGGGCGCTTTCGCAACTGCATTTTCCCGCCACTGCAGACGAACTCAGACAGGCGAGACGGCGGATCGTATTCGGTGAATTTCTGAAATTCCAGTTGCGTATGCAGGGTTTCCGCAAATGGCGCCAGAACGTAAGGAGACCACTTCTGCATGGCGCCGCGCTGCGGCAGGGAGCGGAAGCGTTTGTTCAGCAGTTGCCGTTTTCCCTGACGCAAGGCCAGGAATCTGCGCTGCAGGCGATTCTCTCCGATCTGGCGCTGGAACAGCCTATGCACAGGCTTTTGCAGGGCGATGTCGGTTGCGGCAAAACGGCTGTCGCGTTTGCCGCGGCCGCGGCCGTGACCCGCGCCGGCGGGCAAGTAGCCTACATGGCGCCAACGGGCATACTTGCTGTTCAGCAACTTGGGGAGGCGCGCATGTTGCTGGGTTCCCTGGGTCTGCGCGTGGACGGATTATGGGGGGGACAGCAGACCGCGGATCGCCAGAAAGTGGTGGACCAACTCGCGGACGGAGTCCTTGACATGGTCATCGGAACACACGCCCTTGCGGCGCAGGAGTTGCAATTTGCGCGTCTGCGCTTGGTTATTACGGATGAACAGCATCGCTTTGGTGTGGGTATCCGGAAAATGCTGCGCGCAAAAGGACGCGAAGTGGATGTTCTGCAACTTTCCGCGACGCCCATTCCCCGTTCACTCGCCCTGACTCTGCATGGAGATATTGCCGTCACAACCATCCGGGAGTTGCCTCCAGACCGTAAACCGGTACGTACCCAGTGGCTTCGCACGAGTGAAGAAGCGGCGGCGCAAAAGCTCGTGCGGCAAGAGTTGTCCAGAGGGCGTCAGGCTTTTCTGGTCGCTCCCCGCATCGACAGCGACCCCGCAGGAGACACTGAAAGCGCGCAGGCGCTCTACGAGCGCATGACGGAGGAACTTGCCGGCTGGCGGATGGGGCTCATTCACGGTGAAATGTCTGAAGCGGACCGCGACCTGACGATGCGAAAGTTTGCCGCGGGCGAGTTGCAGATTCTGGTGGCCACGACCATTGTGGAGGTTGGAGTCAGCGTGCCAAACGCAAACGTGATGGTGGTGTATGGAGCGGACCGCTTTGGGCTGGCGACCCTGCATCAACTGCGCGGACGCATAGGGCGCGGCGCCGCAGCGGCAGAGTGCATTCTGCTCGCTGACCCCAAGACCGATGCGGCAGTCGCCCGTTTGCGAACGATGGTTGACACGCAGGACGGGTTTCGGATTGCGCAAAAGGATCTGTTGATGCGCGGACCCGGTGAAATCCTTGGCGAACGGCAGAGTGGGCTGCCCGAATTTGCAGTTGGCGATCCAATCAGGGATTTCAAGATCATGGAGGCGGCTCGCGATGTCGCCAGTGAACTGCTTTCTGGCACAGACTTCTGGCTGTTGCCTGAATACGCTCGGTTGCGCACAGTCGTACTGACTGAGTATGACCTCCATTCCGATTCCTGACCATTACAGTGGAAGTGCATACCACGATTCTTGGGATAGACCTTCATGCCTGAGTTTTGCGAAGCAAAATCTCAACGCTTGCGCGCCACTATCAGCAGATGAAAAACTCGCTCTGGCGGGATCGTATACTGTGCCGAGGCGAGTTCGGCGCAGCCGTGTTTGAGCAGCGGCACAGTATACGATCCCGCCAGAGCAGGCACATTTTTCGGGATAGACCTTCATGGCGCTGCGCGCCACCAACAACCGGGAAGAAAATACGCCTGCGGCGATTTTTCGGGATAGAAAAAACGGCCATCAATGGTGCGATTCAGATGCATGATTTCTGATGCATGATAATGAAACTCATGGACACACTAACGCCAAGAACAATGGGAGGTGAATCAAATGGCTGCAGGACAACGTTCCAATACTCATGTTGTACGCGGTGTCAGTAAGGCAATGGACCAGTTCAAATATGAAGTTGCGCAGGAACTGGGCATTCAGCCTCCGGCTGACGGATACTGGGGAACCATGACTACTCGCGATACGGGTACGATTGGCGGTCATATGACCAGAAAGCTCGTGGCCATGGCTGAACAACAGTTGGCGGGTCATCAATCTTTTTAAGCATTTGTTCTGAATCTGTAAAATGCAGTATGCAACAGGGATCGGTTGACGAGCCAAATTGGATTCGTCGGCCGATCCTTTGCTGTGGTACAATGGCCGAAGCAACGGTCTTTGTGTGGGAGCGAAGTTTTGCATGAAGCAACTTTATCCAGGGCATGCGGCGCTCAGTCTCCTGCCCAAACGCCTGTTGACGCAAACTGCCGGGTATTTTCTGAGGAGTTTCGCCAGCAAGGCGTTCATCCCGATTTTTATGCGTATCTATGGCATCACCGACACTCAGGCGGACAAACCTTGGCGGGGCTATGGATCCCTGGCAGAGTTTTTTGCGCGCAAACTCCCTCCGGGAAGCCGCAATTTTGCTGTGTGGGAGGACGACATCGTGGCTCCAGCCGACGGCGTCATCGTTGAACTGGGACTTGTGGAAGCTGGACGCGCTGTGCAAATCAAAGGGATATCCTATTCCATTTCTGCGCTGTTGGCGGAAGTTGACGCGAGTTTGTATGAACAAGGCACGCATGTAGTCATTTATCTCAGTCCGCGCAACTACCACCGAATTCACGCCCCCGTCGCCGCAGTCATCAGGCGAATCGTTCATGTGCCGGGAACTCTGTATCCTGTAAACAGGCTGGGGTCCACGCAGGTTCCCGGTCTGTATACGAAAAATGAACGGACCATCTCATGGTTCGCGCGCGGAGAAGGAACGTTTGCGCTTGTTAAAGTCGGTTCGACGATCGTCGGCAGTGTAAAACTCGCTTCCCATCTGCGCTGTCAGACTGTGAATCAGAGAGCGCGCGGCAGAGCGCAGATGATCTTGCCTCAGGAAGTCGCCGTCGCACGGGGAGAAGAGTTTGCCTGGTTTGAGTTTGGGAGCACTGTTGTGCTGATTTTTCGAGCGGGCCAGGTCAAACTGAACGTCGTCAAGGGGGACAGCGTTCAGGCCCTGCAACCGATCGGCAAATGGCTGGAACGTCATTAGAATATCCGTGCGCCGTTCTCTGCGAGCAAGACACCCGCGAACGGCGCACCGTCCGCGGGTGGATTCAGGACACTCCAGTTCGTGTATCCGGGTGCGCCTCTCCTGTCATCTGAACGGTGTCTCGACTGAACCGGACAGCCATGTTCTGATGATGGCCGGTCGCAAAAAATGCGCGGTTCTAGTAGGCGATGGCAGTCGCCGACGCACCAGTGTAGCCAGCGCCGTACGAGCCCGGCACGAGCAGGAAGAACAGAACGAAGATGATCAGAAATACGACCGCCCATCGTGTATAACCGCCAAATGTGCCCATGTGCAGTACCTCCCAACAAATGGTTTTTATTTATTGCCAGAGTGCCGGGTGTTAGTAGACAGGCACTGTGGTGCACTGCGTCGTGTACACGGGGATGAGCAGGAAGAAAAGCACAAAGATGATGAGAAATACGACCGCCCACCTGGTATAGCCGCCAAACGTTCCTTCCATCGCTCTGAGACCTCCTTTTGACTGTCGTGCTGTACATCTACATTGCATGTTGAAAGGAGTCTGCGCGAAAGGGACACCAGCCCGGATAAAAAAAGAAATCCCCCTCGCCCGGGTACGCGAGGGGGTTCTGCCTTGTGCGGCATATGTATGCCTCCGCACGCAGCTACTGGGAGAGGAGAAACCGGAAGAGAGTGCACAGGGCAACTCTCTCTGGTTGCCTATGCGACGTTGCCGTCGCTACATGACATTCTGACCAGAAGGCGGCATCTGTATACATGCGACTTGCGACTGGACGGATTTGTGATGGGGAAATCGCTTGTGGTACAGTACGGAATGAGAGGTGGCGCGATGCGAGTCATTGCCGGAGAGTTTAAGGGCCGTTCTCTGCTGGCGCCCCGCGGGCTGTCGACCAGACCGACTGCCGAACGGGTGCGGGAAGCCATATTTTCCATGCTTGGCGCCTATTTTGACGGCGGCGTGTGTCTGGATCTGTTTGCCGGTTCTGGCGCGCTCGGCATCGAGGCGATCAGTCGGGGCGTCGATTCCGCTGTCTTTGTGGATCGGTCGACTGCCAGCGTCGTACGGGATAATCTGCATAGTCTGGGCGTGCAAACGCGGGCGCGGGTATTGCCCACGTTTCATCACGCGGCGCTCTCGCGACTGGCCAAAGAAGGCGTACAATTTGATCTTGTCTTTCTCGATCCACCGTACCGTCTGGGATTGTTGCCACAGTCGCTGGCCATCCTGGTGGAGAAAAAGCTGCTGTGTGCAGAGGGAACGGTGGTGGCGGAAATGGACGCCAAAACTCCCCTCCCCGAACAGCCGTCTCTGAATCTGAAGCGGATGGCTGTATATGGTTCCGTAAAAGTGGCGATTTACAGATTTGCCGCGCGGTCAGATTGACCGTTTACGCAGTGTTTGGCATATGTCGGCGATATGGAGCGTGTTATGTATTGAGAAGCGGCGTGTACGGCGGGAGTTTCGATCCGATCACAAATGGGCATCTCGACATTGTCAGACGAGCGGCCAAGATGTTCGACAAGATCGTGATCGCGGTGCTTGTCAATGTTAAAAAGGCGCCGCTTTTTAGCGTGGAGGAGCGCATCCAGCTCATTTCCCGGGCGGTTTACGATCTGCCGAATGTCACGGTGGACTTCTTCCCGGGTTTATTGGTCGATTACATGAAACAGCAGCAGGCGGAGGTCATCATTCGCGGACTGCGAGTCGTCAGCGATTTTGAGAATGAACTGCAACTGGCGTCGATGAATCGGGAACTGCATCCTGAAGCAGAGACGATCTTCATTCCGACGCATCACGAATTTTCCTATCTGAGTTCAAGCATGATCAAGGAAATCGCGAGTTATGGAGGCAGCGTGGACAGGTTTGTGCCGGAACACGTCGGGGCAGCCTTACAGGACAAATACAAATAAATATTCAGGCTCCTTCGCAGCGCCAACTGATCATGATGCTGTCTGCCGCCAGAGTAAAGCGCCTGATGAGGAGGGGAAACCGCATGCAAAAACATTCCTCGATCGGTCTCGCCCTGGGCAGCGG
>JAKADD010000051.1 GCA_021820825.1 Bacillota bacterium | reverse complement strand
TACGCTTACGGTTGAGGGACGCGGCCTTGAAGATGGGAGAATTTTGCAAATGACTGAGAAAGTGCTGGAAGAACTGGCCAAAGTATTTCACGTTCAGGAGGCGTTGGAACATGTTCAGTAATTGGAAACGATCGCGGATGGTAATGGGAATGATCGCGGCGACAGCCCTGGTGACCGTTCTTGCAGGTTGCGGCACACAGAGCAGCGCTGCAATCGTCGCCACCTACAACGGTGGATCGGTGACCGCTTCACAGCTGGACAAGCAGGTGCAACTGGAGGAACTGTTCAATCCGAAGCTGACGGTGAGCACAGCAGTCAAGACGCAAGTTGCGCAGACGTATATTATGTATTTCCGGATTCTGGCTCAAAAAGAGAAGCAGGCTGGAATCAAGGTGCCTCTGGCCTTGGTGAATCAGCAGGTGCTGCAGGCCAAGCAACAGATTACCAAGCAGTCGTACGGCGGATCGCAAGCGACCTTTGACGCGAAGATGCAGTCTTTGAACCTGACGGATGCGGACCTTGCATCGTATATTCAAACTGGATTGATGTTTGAGCAGTATGTGAAGACGCTCGTCAAGACGGCTCCGCTTTCTGCGCAAAAGCAGTTTTACAACAAGAATCTCGACCAGTTTGCGACTGTAACCGTGCGCCACATTCTGGTTAAGACGCTTCCTCTGGCACAAAGAATCTACACGGATCTCCGCAATGGCGGCAGTTGGAAAGTATTGGCTAAAAAGTATTCGACTGATACCGGTTCCAAGAACAATGGCGGCCAGTATCCTCCGACGACCCCGTCCAACTGGGTGGCGCCGTTTGCCCAGCACGCCATGACGCAGCCTGTTGGCGTCGTTGGCAAACCGTTTAAGTCGCAGTTTGGATACCATGTCATGGAGGTTCTGCATCGAACCATCGAACCGTTCAAGACAGTGCAGTCCACGATCCAGCAACAGTTGCTGACGCAGCAGGAGCAAACGGTGGTTCCTGCCATGATTGGACAGTTGCAAAAGCAGGCGAACATTAAAGTGACGCTGTAAATTCACGACCCAGTGGCGGTTAATTAGTTGCGTCAGATTGGACAGGCTCCCTGTGGTGGTGCGCAGGGAGCGTTTTATTTCCAGCAAATAACTCCGAATTAATTTGGTAAAGATAGACCGGATAGGACAAGATAACGTCATGATCCACAGTAAACCGTTTCGAGAAAGTGAGGCGTTTTCAGCATGAAGGCGACTGGTATAGTCAGACGGATAGACGATCTCGGCCGGGTAGTGATTCCGAAGGAAATTCGCAGGACACTGCGAATTCGCGAAGGCGATCCACTGGAAATTTTCGTGGATCGTGATGGGGAAGTCATTTTGAAGAAATATTCTCCGATCGGTGAACTCGGAGAGTTTGCCAAGGAATACGCAGAATCGCTCAACGAGACGCTCGGTCATCTTACGATCATCACGGATCGCGATACTGTCATTGCGACGGCGGGAATTGCGAAGAAGGAGTACCTTGAAAAACCGGTGGGGGCCGATGTGGAGAAGGTGATGGAGGATCGTAAAACGAGTTTGTCCAGCAATCCCGGCGATATTCAGATCGTCCGCGATAAGTGGGATCATGTAGGCTCGCGAGTGATTGTGCCGATTATCTACAACGGCGATCCAATCGGCAGTGTGGTTCTCATTGCGCGCGATGACGAGACCAAAATGGGTGAAATTGAGGCTAAACTCGCAGAAACTGCCGCAGGGTTTCTGTCCAAACAAATGGATCAGTAATTCTGATGAATGTTAAGCACTCATAGGCAAGACAGGGGCAGCGACAGGCTGCCTCTTTTTCTTGCAAGTATAAGTCTCCCAAGCCGCCAGTATACTCGTGGTATAGCACGGGTGGACAGGGGTGGATACGGTGGAGTCATCGAGCAGGACATTTTTGCGGGGAGCTTTGATACTCGGCGTTGCCGCGATTGTGTCAAAGCTCCTGGGATCTGTTTATACTGTGCTTTTACAAAACATGATCGGCGACGGGGGCATGGGGCTGTACCAGATGGCGTATCCTGTCTATGCAACGCTGCTCGTCATTTCCACGGCGGGGTTCCCGGTTGCAGTGTCCAAATACGTGAGTGAATACACGGCGCTTGGCGATGCAGACACGGCCCGGCGCATCTATCGGGTGTCATTTGTCCTGTTGGCTGTCATCGGGCTTGTTTGCGCGCTGGGGCTCTACTTTGGGGCAGGTTTTTTTGCGCGCCTGTCTGGCGACAAGAATGCGGTGTTCGCCATTCAGGCCATCGCCCCAGCCCTGTTTATTGTACCCGCCATGAGCAGCATGCGCGGCTACTTTCAGGGGTGGCAGTTGATGAATCCCACAGCGGTTTCACAAGTTGCAGAACAACTGGCGCGGGTTGCAACGATTCTTGTGGGCGCGTATGTGGTCATTCACCTGGGATACGGCGCTTCGGCGGCCGCGGCGGCGGCGGCGTCTGGAGCTGTCAGCGGCGGCGTCGCGGGCATTGCGGCCATGGGTTATTTTTTTTGGCGCTATCGGGATCCGCAACATTTGGCTGCGGTTTTGCGCATCACACCGAGCGAGCACCTGAGCCGCGAACGGCTGAGTTCTTCTGCCATTCTGAAACGTCTGATTTATTATGCGATTCCCGTGAGTCTCGGGGCGCTTGTCATTCCGCTGACCAGCAATGTCGACGCTTTGACAGTCACCAATCTGCTTAAACACCAGGGAGTTTCGCAGGCCATGGCCACCAGTGATTTCGGACTGCTTGCGGGCCGGGCGTTCAAGCTGATGATGCTCCCTGCGGCTCTCGCCAGTTCCATTGGCACGGCTTTGATGCCTTCGGTTTCGCAGGCGCACGCTTTGCGCGATACGCGCGACACCTCAGCGCGCATCCTTCTGGGGTTGCGTGTCGCAGTCCTGTTTTCGTTGCCTGCGGCGGCCGGGCTTTTCATACTGGGGCGACCGATCGATATCGCGCTGTTTCGCAATGCCGCCGGGTATCACAGTATCCAGATCCTCGGCCTGGCCACTTTTTTCAGCAGTGTGCAGATCGCGCTCGCCGCCAGTCTGCAGGGTCTCGGCAGGGTTTATGCACCGCTCTACAGCCTTGTCATTGGCACTGTGCTTAAAGTTGCGTTAAACTTTATTCTGGTGCCGCGATACGGAATCGATGGCGCGGCCATCGCCACTTCCGTCAGCTATGCGGTCGCGGCGATGCTGAATTTCGTGTCGTTGGCGAAATTGATGCAGTTGAAAATGACGTTGACGAGCCATTTTGTGAAACCTGCGCTGGCCACCTTCGTGATGGGCGCAGTCACGTTTGCCGTCTACAATCAGTGGCAACGGATGGCCTTCGATCTGCCACAGCGCAGCAGCGCCGCTTTTGTCACTTTGTTGACGGTTGGCGTTGGCGCAATCGTGTATTTTTTTATGCTCGTCCTCGTGGGCGCACTGGGGGAACAGGAACTCATTGTGGTGCCGAAAGTGGGGCCACTTCTCGCCAGGACGTTCCGAAAACTGGGACTGCTGGCTCAGTGAGCGGCAATGCGTACGATTACACAGGAAGGGGTGACGTATGGGCGTCATACATATTGTTGGACTTGGCGGCGGTTCGGTGAACAGTCTGCCGTATGGAACACTCAGACTCCTCGGAGCCGGTCATCCGGCTTACATCCGGACTGTGCGCCACCCTGTGGTGTCCTTTCTGGATCGTGAAGGGATCACATACACGGCGCTGGATTCATTCTATGAAACCGCATCCTCGTTTGCCGGGGTTTATGAAGCGATGGCGGGATATCTCCTGGGCGAAACAGACCGGCATGGAGAAATCGTCTTTGCCGTGCCGGGTCATCCCGCCATGGCGGAACGCACAGTGAGAATTCTGGCGGAACGCGCCCCTTTTGCGGGCCATCAGGTCGTATATGGACCAGGTCAGAGTTTTCTCGACGACATGCTGCTGCGGATTGGGGTTGACCCCGTCGAGGGCTTGCTGCTGCTTGACGCGGACGACGTGGATGGCGCCCTGTTAAGGCCTGTACTGCATACGGTCATAGTACAAATGTATAACACCGCTAAAGCGATGGATGTAAAGGCGGCTCTGGCAGAGATCTATGGCGACGCCCATGAGGTCGTTGTTGTCCGTGGGGTCGGTTTGGGCGACGAAGAGTCGATTCGGCGTGTTCCACTGTATGAACTGGATCGGCTGGATGGAATTGATCATCTGACCTCACTCTATGTGCCGCCTTTGCGAGAACGGTCGCAGCGCCTCGGCGAGTGGTCGGAATTGCTTCAGATTGTCAGCACACTTCGTTCACCGGACGGGTGTCCATGGGATATTGAACAAACGCATCAATCGCTGCGCCCCTATGTGATCGAAGAGGCGTATGAAGTGGCTGAAGCGATTGACAATAGCGATGTGGACGCGTTGGTGGATGAACTGGGAGACTTGTTGTTGCAGGTGGCGTTGCACAGTCAAATTGGTCAAGACGAAGGCTATTTTACCGTACGCGATGTGACGCGGGCGTTGTCGGAAAAGTTGATTCGCCGCCACCCCCATGTATTTGGCGATGCAGAGGCGCTGGATACGGAAGCCGTGAAAGCAAACTGGCAGCGGATAAAATCCGCAGAGAAACCGGCCGCTGCGGATCGGCCATTTTTGCTCGATCGTGTAAAACGGGCGCAACCGCCCTTGTTGGAGAGCAGGGAGCTCCAGACTGAAGCTGCGTTGGTTGGGTTCGACTGGCCGGATCGTAAGGATGTCTTCGCAAAAATCGCCGAGGAAATTGTGGAACTGGAACAAGCGGCTGCAGTCGAGGACCAATTGGAGGAACTCGGCGACCTGTTTTTCAGTGTGGTTAATCTTGCGCGGCGTCTGAATCTGGATCCGGAGAGAGCCTGCAGGATGGCCAATGACAAGTTTCGCCGGCGGTTTAACCATGTAGAACGGCAGCTTGAGCAGCGTTCGCTCGCGTTTTCCGAAGTATCGCTTGATATTCTCGAGGAATTTTGGCAAAATGCGAAGGGAAAGGATGAACAGTAGCAGGAGTTTCCTGTACACGCCACGAATACTCACCTTTGAACATTATGCCTTTGAAAGGGGCCTGCCGTTTCATGAACAAAGTAGATTTGGTCAACAAGGTTGCAGAAAAGAGCGGACTCAAGAAAAAAGATGTCGAAGCGACCGTAAACGCGGTGCTGGATTCCATTTCGGAAGCGTTGTCCGAAGGTGAAAAAGTACAACTCATCGGGTTTGGCACATTTGAAACCCGCAAACGCGCGGCGCGCAACGGCCGTAATCCGCAGACTGGCGAAGTGATCGCCATACCTGAATCATTTGTACCCGCATTTAAGCCCGGAAACAAGCTTAAAGATGTCACGAAGTAGATGCGTCTGGACAAGTTTTTAAAGGTGTCGAGGCTGGTTAAGCGTAGAACGCTGGCCAAAGAGATCTGCGACGCCGGACGCGTGGAGGTCAACGGACGCGTGGCCAAGGCGGGCGCTGAAGTGGCGGTGCTCGACACACTCAGCATCCGTTTTGGCCACCGGACGCTTTTGGTGCGTATCGACAGGATTGTAGAGCAGGCTCGCAAGGAGCAGGCTGCGGAATTGTACACTGTGCTAGGCGAGGACAAACGGACAGGAACTTCGGATAAAGCGTTTGACGACGAGGACGACCTAGAGGACTAGGGAGTCCTCGTTCTATTTACGCCGCGGGGACCATATGGTGTATCGAAGTGGGTACAGGCTATCCGATATGGGAGGAATCCGTGTGCCGGAGGAGAGAGCCAGAAGGGAACTGGAGAAACATCAGGTTCTGATGATCAACAGGCAGTATGTCGAAGTGACAGGGGTCATGAATGTCGAGTCGTTTGATGTGAAGGAGTTTGTTCTGCAGACGATGAGCGGCATGCTATCCATCCGTGGCGATAACCTGCACATCAAAGCTCTGAGTCTTGAGAACGGCCTTGTATCGATCGAAGGCGCGATCTTTGACCTGGTCTACTATGATGAGGGCGTCAGCGCCACGCAAAAGGCCAGGGGCCTGTTCGGGAAAATATTTAAATAATCGGGGATGGCTATGGACCTACAGGCTCAATATGCGGCAGCCATTCTGATGGCCATGGCAGGGGCGGTTATGGGGGTCGTGTATGATGTATATCGAACCTCGCTGAAAGAATGGCGCTTCCTGAAGCGATTTTCTCCCCTGTTTGATCTTGCCTACTGGCTTGTTGCCACTGTTTTCGTGTTTACCTTACTGCTCGGGGCAAACGACGGGAACGTGCGGTTGGTCATGTTCTTTCTGCTTGGCGCAGGATGGCTTGTCTACTATAAGACTGCGCACGCTCTGGTTGTGGCGAGCACCAGACTGGTCGTGCGGTTCGTGTATCTGTGCCTGCGACTGCTGTATAAGACCATCCAGTTGCTCATCTTCACTCCGTGTCTGTACACATACAGGAGTATTGTGCTGCTCGGCCGTTATGCCGACCGGGGCCTGTTCCACATAGAACCCGTGCTTGTCTGGCCCCTTGTCAAAACGGGGCATGGGGTGTTGGGTGGAACTGCGTGGGGAGCGCGGAAGGCAAAAAAATATCTCCGGCCAATTGTGTTATATGGGAAGGAAGAAGGGCGGCGCATGGCGAATAAGTATGGTACGTTACTGGCCAGGTTTTTTTCTGGCGCCAGTTCAGGCGACGACGATGATGAGACGTAGGAGAACGGGTGAATGGGCGATCGAAGGACCGGCACTGTTGTGCGGATGGATAAACATACAAAACCCAGGCGACGTATTCCCTTTAAGCTCAGGCACGTACTCGTCCTGGCGGTAGTCGTGTGGGGGGCCTACACGTACTGGTTCGTGCAACGGCCTCTATTCGAACAGCAGGCAGCCTCAAAGGTTGCTCTGGATCACCAGTTGCAGGTTGCGAAACTGCAAACCAGACTGTTGACCGAGCAAATCAAGGAACTGCATTCGAATCGCTATATCGCGCAATTGGCTGAGAAAAAGTACAATCTGATCCAACCTGGCGAGATTCTTTTTACGACGCAATCCGCCGGGAACTAGGTCTCCTTGACACATTTTTCAATGCTCCGGTATAATCTGTAATGAAGATGTGATGCTTAGAGGGGGCTCTTTCGCTTTTATGTCAATTGAGCTGGGCAGCAAGTTGGAAGGCAAGGTCACTGGCATCACCCACTTTGGGGCTTTTGTATTGCTGCCGAGTGGAGAAACTGGTCTCGTTCACATTTCGGAGATCGCCGATTCTTACGTGCGAGATATCAACGAGCATTTAAAGGTGAACGATCCGGTGACCGTCAAGGTCATTAACGTCGACAATGGCAAGATCGGCCTATCCATTCGTCAGGCCTCAGATAATCCTGCGCCGCAGCGGTCTCACAGACCTCGCGGCAACAGCGGCGGCGGTGGAACCAGACAAACCTTTGAAGACAAGATGGGCCGTTTCATGAAAGACAGCGAGGATCGGTTGCAGGCACTCAAGCGAAGCGAGTCCAAACGCGGCGGACGGGGCGGACGCAGAAGTTAGTTATACCTGTGTTTTGGGTGTCTATGCGAGGTGCGTTTCGCATTCCATAAAACATCCATACCCGGATCAATTGAATCGCCAGCTGCGCGATGTTGCCGTCTGGCCCGGTTTTATACGATTGAACAAGATCATGCTGTTTCTTTTCCGTGAAAGGGGAGCCTCCCTGTGCTGAGGAGGCTCCCCTTTCACGACCGGACGCAGGACCAGCATGATTGGCGCCTGGGAGTGGCAGGCGAACCATCATCATCCGGGTCAGCCGAAACGGTGATCATGCGACATACTGGCAAGGGGAGCAGTGATAATCCAAATTAGGGCAGGCTCACTGCGATTCTTCGACCTGTGCGGTTCTGCGATATTTGTAATACACTCGGTTCAGCATAACGACGGATCGCTTATCCCCATCCCGAAAAGCCCGCAAAAGTTGGTTTTTTAGCCAGGTTGGCACTGTGAGCATCCCCCAACATGCGCAGATACCCCACTATACGCGCGGAACGCCCAAATGCTCCAGATAAATGAGCGCGACTCCGGCCTGTGCGAACAACTCAAGCGCATAGGGGTCGCTTCTGTATTGCTCCGCATAGATCACCTTCTGGATACCCGCCTGAATGATCTGTTTTGTGCACTGCAGACAGGGGAAATGCGTGACATACAGATCAGCGCCCTCCGTGCGCACGCCAAATTTTGCGCATTGCAAAATGGCGTTGCTCTCCGCGTGAACAGTGCGAACACAGTGTTCGTCCACAACTTTACAGCCCACGTCCAGGCAGTGCACGTCTCCTGCAACACTCCCGTTGTATCCTGACGCAATCGTTCGTTTGTCCCGCACGATCACGGCTCCGACCTGGCGGCGATTGCACGTTGCGCGTGTCGCCACCATTCTGGCCATATCGATAAAATACTCGTCCCAAGGTTTGCGCATGGCGGTGGTCGATCCCTTTCGCATTGCCGGATGTTTATGTACAGTATGCGTTCGCAGTGATGCGCATGGCAAGTGTTTGCCTCTCTGTCCGCGAGTGGACTGCGAAACGAACTGCATTTTGTCGCTAAATTTATCGGCTGCGGGAACAGTGTTTGACAAAGTTCGCAGATCGTCCTGACTACAATATAACTATTCTATGAACGGGTGGTGCGATTCATGAATAGTAAAGACAGGCATCGACGTCGGTCTGTCCGTCCGGAGCAACCGCTGATCCGCCTGGTGTCCGCTCTGGAGCATCCGGGGTCCGCTCCACCGTCTGGCGGCAGGACCAGCGTGCCTCCCGTCAATACAGCGCCTGGGGGTGATGGACGGGGACTGGCTGCTTTGGC
Organism: Bacillota bacterium; assembly: GCA_021820825.1. The sequence goes on along the minus strand of JAKADD010000051.1, from coordinate 1,980 downwards.
GGTGCGGCTGCGGTTTATGCTGATCGTGTGCGCTGTTGGTTTTCTGCTGGGCAGAGCGGTGATCCTGGATGTGCTGACTCCCTTTGCGCTGGCAGCCTACGCGGTTTCCCTGCACATGCGCAAAGGCGCTTCCGTGTGGCTTGCGGCGGGTCTGATTATTGGCTCTGCAACGGCGGTGGCTGCGGGCGCCGACCCGCTTCTGCTGATTGCCATGCTGCTCAGTTATCGCGTCCTTATTCTGCTGTTGAACAGATTTGACAGCGTCGACATCCATGTAACGCCTTTTTTAGTACTTGCCATCGACGCCGGGTTTCGTTTTGGATTTACCTGGCCCTCGACTGGTTTTACATGGTACGCGCTGGGGATGTCCAGCATTGACGGATTGCTTTCCTTCCTGCTGTCGCTGATGTTTTTGCAACTGCCGCCGCTGTTGACGATGACAAGGTCACGCCATAATTGGCGAACGGATGAAGTATTTGCGCTCATTATCCTGCTTGCCTCGCTGTTGACTGGCCTTCAGGGCCTGTCCATCAGAGGAATTTCGCTGGAAACAGTGTTTGCGGGCTACCTGGTCGCGGTATTTGCCGCTGTGGGCGGACCGGGTATAGGCGGAGCGGTCGGTCTGATCACGGGCGTGATCCTCGCGCTGGGAGCACTCCCGATGACCGCATTTATCGGCGTGCTTGGATTTGCCGGCGTCCTGGGCGGCATGCTGCGGGAAGGCCGGCGTTTTCTCAGCGGTCTGGCGTTTCTGACAGGAGCGGCTGTGTTGACCCTGTATACGCAGCGCGTTCCAGCGTCGCTGGACAATATGGCCGCATTCGCGATTGCGGTGCTGCTCCTGTACGCGACGCCGCAGCAGGCGCTCATGGCGATCGCCCGCTTTACGCCTGGAACAGCTCGCCATGCGCTGAATCAGCAGGAACATGCGCGCCGAATCAAGGAGCTTCTGACGACGCGGATCGAGGAGGTGGCCACAGTATTCTCGCAACTGGCGAGTTCGTTTTCGACGGCGGGCGATCCAGCGCACAATCACGATAACGGCGGCAAAGAGACGATCGAGTTGACTGTGAATGAGCTCTGCATCCAGTGCCGACGCTACGAGAAGTGCTGGTCTGCCGATCCGGTCACGACGCACCGCGCCATGACAGAAACGATCGCGCAGATCGAGAAACAGGATGACATTGGCATCGAGGATGTTCCGCGGTCCATGTACAGTCGCTGCGTGAAGCTCGATCAGTTGTTGCCCGCCCTGAAACGTTCCCACGCCGCGCTCCTTCGGCAACGCGCCATGCTGCGCCAACTGCGGGAGAGCCGCAGCCTGGTGGCCGCCCAACTGGCTGGCGTGGGCGCAATCATGAGGGATCTCGCACAGGATATTCGCTACGAAAATGGAGCCAACCACAAGCAGGAAACGCAGATTATCGACGTGTTGGGGAGACTGGGTCTTGAGGTGCAGGGAATTGACATCATCTCGCTGGAAGAAGGAAAGGTGGAGATTGAGATTTTGCAGTTGAATCCAAGCGGTCATGACGAATGCGGCAAACTGGTCGCTCCCCTGCTCTCGGAGGTGCTCGGAGAAACGATCACCGTGAAGAAAACGGAACACGCAATGGATGGTTCCTATCAGGTCGTTACGTTGACATCCGCGCGCGCGTTTCAGGTGCGTTCGGGCTATGCCGCCGCCGCCAAGGACGGCACGGTGCAGAGCGGAGACTTTTTCAGCGTCATGGATGTGGGCAATGGCCGCTATGCGCTTGCCCTCAGTGATGGAATGGGCAATGGCGAGCGCGCCAATCGGGAGTCGAGCGCCGCAGTGACCATTGTCCAGCAACTGCTTAAAGCGGGTTTCGACGAGAGCGTGGCCATCAAGACTGTGAATTCTGCTCTGGTGCTTCGTTCGACCGAGGAGATGTACGCCACGCTCGATCTGGCGATCATTGATCTCTACACTGCGCAGACAGAATTTCTGAAGGTGGG
>JAKADD010000050.1 GCA_021820825.1 Bacillota bacterium | reverse complement strand
AAGTGCTGAAAAACACGAGGTCGCCCAGTGCCAACTGGCTTTCGGGTACAGAAAGCCCTTGTGCAAACTGCTCTTCCGATGTCCTGTAAAGATTCACGCCGAAATGGGCGAAGACATACTGTGTAAATCCGGAGCAGTCGAATCCCGATGGGCTGGTGCCGCCCCACACATAAGGTGTGCCCATGTATGACTCTGCGTAATTCAAGAGTGACTGTATGTTCACGGTCTGCAGATTCTTCTCTGTCTGTGCGATATAGGTTGTGTTTTGCACAAGGCTCTGCGCCTGTGCGGTCTCCTGTTCAATCTGTTTGATCTGATTCTCCGTCAACTGAATCTGGCTCTCCAGTACGCCGTGCTTGACATTGTCCGCCTGGATGTTCTGGGTCACCTGGTTCAGCATCTGCTGTTTTTGCGCGGCCATCAGTTGGTCAGCCTGCTGCAAAACAACGAACTCGGAATGTTGATTCACCAGTCGATCATAGGTGGTCAGTTTCGCGCGATGCTGCGTGACCAGCGACTGTTTCAAAGACATCACCCTGGTCTCCAGTTGGTGATCAGCCTTGGCGATCGTAATCAGCATGTACAGGCGACTGAGAAAATCTTCCCAATTGGTTGATTGCAGAAGGACGGACACATACGACACACGACCGTTTTCATACATCACCCGAAGCTGTGAGCGCAAACTACGCTTGTCCTGAGCGAGGCGCCGCTGCTCGATGCGGATTCCAGTGTCAAGGCGCCATAACTGTTTCTCCGTCTGTTGCGTCTGTGTGAGATTGGCGCTCAGGGCGCCTTTGATGTTGTTCAGGGAACGCTGATACTGTGCGATTTTTTGCTGGAGAGTTACCACTTGCGTTTTTGCGAATGTCATGCTCTGATTGGTCTGGTTGACCTCAGCCTGCAATTGCGACATGACCTGCTTTTTTTGTGACAGTGAACTCGCGTATGTGGTAGTAGCCAGTGATCCGATCATCACAACAGCGACTGTCAGCGAGACAATAGTCGTCGGTATGCGTTTCAAATTGGACAACACCCCAACATCATTAGATCTCTGTTCTGTGCTGTCTTATTTCGACGCAGATCAGCAATTTCCTGCAAAAATCGCGTTTGAAACATGTGGATAAAACCAAAACTTGACTTCCTCCTCTGCGCGAACGCGGAGGATTCCTTCCTGCCATCAGGAACCCTATAGCACTCCTTGGATCGATTCCTCATTCTTGCGTCGGAACCGACTCTCCCACTGTTAGGCGGGCGAACAGGCGAACTGGGCCAGTCCGGCCCTTAGAACGTTCATTGCACCTACTGTATCGGCGCCCTCTGCGAATCCGCATTTCTCGCACTGAAACTCCGATTGCGACAATCGGTTAGCTTTGCTTTTATGGCCGCACTCTGATACCGGGCAGGTGAGACTGGTATAAGGAGCCGGAACTTCCTCCAGCCGTCCTCCCGACCAGTCCAGCTTATACGTCAAGAATGTCTGAAACATCGACCACCCTTGATCCAAGATGGCCTTATTCAGACCGCTCTTGGCCCGTACATTCCGGCCTGGATTCTCTTTTGTGCCCTTCGCCGATCGAGTCATGTTCTTCACACTCAGATTCTCCACAAACACCATCGCGTGGGTTTGGCTGATGGCGGTGGAGGCCTTGTGCAAGAAATCCCGACGGGCATTGGCGATGTGGGCGTGCAACCGCCCTATCCGAGCGACCTGCTTACGCCAGTGTTTCGAGAATTTCTTCATGCGTGAGAGCTTGCGCATCTCCCAAGCCACTTTCGCTTCATGGCGACGAAACCAGCCCGGTGCATCGACGAAGCTTCCGTCGGATAATGCCAGAAGGTGCATCACGCCGCGGTCAATGCCAACCTCCGATGTGGACGGGTGAACGGCCGGATCGGGAACCTCAATTTCCGTTTGAAATGAGATGTACCAGTGACCCGCATGCCGGGTCACCGTTGCGTTCTTGATGGTTCCGTCAATGGTGCGCGACTGGCGAAACTTGACCCAGCCTATCTTGGGCACAAACACCTTTGGGAAGACATTTCGACCGTCTTGGTCTTTCCTCATCAGGTCGAGCTTGATCTGCTTGGCGTCTGGGTAGCGAAGGCCAGCCTCGTTCCGATTCTTTTTCTTGAAGGTCGGGAACTGCGCCGGATTGGAGGGATCAAAAGCCGCAGTGATCGACTGCATGAGAAACTTGAGCGTCCATTGCAACGGATGCTCAGGGGCGACCGCCAAAAACCCGTACTCTTCACTGTGCCGTCAAAGCGTCAGCAGTTTCGCCAATTCTCCGTATGTTAATAAGGGATAACCAGCATCCAGCCGTCCCTTTTGCAGTGCGAGGGCTTTGTTCCACACAAAGCGCATGCACCCTTGGTATCGCGAGAACTTGCGAGCCTGCTCGTCCGTAGGTTCCAAGCGAAAGAGGAACGCCTTGAGAATCTTCATGGGTCTATGATACGCTTGGTTTATGAAACCGGCAAATGATATTCGAACCGGAAGACACTGTGTATTCAACCTGCACGTTCACTTGGTCTTTGTCACCAAATACCGCCGTGGCGTGTTTACAAAAGCAATCTTGGCGGACATGCGCCTGGTCATGGCTTCCGTCTGCCACGATTTTGAAGCTGAGTTAGTCGAGTTTGACGGAGAGGACGATCATGTGCACCTGTTGGTCAACTATCCGCCTAAAGTGGCGATCTCCACTTTGGTCAACAGTCTGAAGGGCGTATCCAGCCGCATCATTCGGCAAAAGAACGATCCGGAGATCCATCAGAAACTATGGGACGGACATCTTTGGTTCCCCAGCTACTTTGCCGGGAGTTGCGGCGCTAAAGCGAGACCAAGCAGGAGCGGCCGCTCGGCCTGGCGCATGCGGTGAAAATCGCGCTGCGCTTTCTCGGCGATGATGTGTCAAGACGCGGCAAATGGAAGTGGTGAAGTGATGACTGTTATGGGGAACAGGGTGTTGGTGACGGGCGCTGGAGGATTTGTCGGAGGACATCTGGTTATGGCGCTCCGACGTGCGGGCTACGAAGTGGTGGAACACACACTGGGCCTGCATGTAGACTTGTCTTCGGACACGACTGTTATCACACTGGCGACCGCACCTGAACTCAAGCCATCTAGCGTGGCCTGTGATCTGCGCGATGAAACAGCAGTCCTGCAGCTGTTGCGCGATGTGGCGCCGGACGCCGTGATCCACCTGGCGGCGCAGAGTTCGGTTGCTGAGTCATGGAAGAAGCCGGGTGAGACGATGGCCGCGAATGTTGCAGGCACTGCGAATCTGCTCAGCGCCGTTCGCGATGTGGCGCCCCGCTGCCGTGTGCTTACGATCGGATCGGCGGAAGAGTATGCGAGTCCATCCAGTGGTTCAGAGTTCGGGCCTGTCCAGGAAGATCTCAATGAAGACTCGTGGTGCATGCCCGCGAATCCATACGCTCTTTCGAAGTATGCAGTCTGGCTGCTGGTGCGCCAGTTTTACGCGGCGTACTCACTGTCTGTGGTCCATGTGCGGCCATTCAACCACATTGGGCCCGGGCAACGGGCGGGCTTTGTGGTGACGGATTTTGCCGAGCAACTGGCCGCGATCAGCCGGGGAGAGCGTGAACCGCTGCTGTCTGTGGGCAATCTTGAGGCGGTCCGCGACTTTACCGATGTTCGCGACATCGTCCGCGCGTACGTGGCGCTCCTGCGGGGAGGGCGCGCCGGAGACGTGTACAACGTGTGCAGCGGGCAGGGGCTGTCGGTGCGCACTCTGCTCGACATGATGATCGCCGTCAGCGGCCTGCGCGTGGATGTGCGGGTAGACGAAGCAAAGTTTCGTCCTGTAGAGGTTCTTGCGCTGGTCGGCAGCGCCGCCAAGATTCGCCGCGAGCTCGGTTGGCGTCCTGATGTACCGATGCGCGAGACGCTGGCTGACGTACTGCGGGGTTTCGGCTGCCAGGGAGTGTAAGTCAGGGTTGCACCAGAGGGTTGCGCATCGACAAAATTGTTGCAAGCATGCGGTCATACAATACAGTGATTGGCGGATATAGGCTCGTGCAGTATACTACAGTCACGGTATACTACAGGCAAAGGGGTGGCGCCATGGCAAAACAGGACACGTTGATGAAGGCACTCACAAAATCCCTTTCCGGCGGGGCGCTGGAGGCCGTAGGGGTATACGGCGTGGAGTTGACCGAATCGCTGCCGACCGAGTTGCCAGCCAACACCTTGCGGGTCGATACGGCCTGGCGCATGCAAGACAATCTGCTGTTTCACCTGGAGTTTCAAAGCAAGCGCGAAACCGACCTGCATCGCTTCCTCGAATACGATGTCCGGTTGGCGCGACATCATAAGAAAAAGATTCGCACAGTCGTGTTATACCATGCTTCGGTCACGATGGCGCCGGAGGAACTCGATATTGGCACGGCGCAGTATCACTTGGAGAATGTATTTTTGTCGGACATAAACGGAGACGCGGCGCTTGACGAGGTCACACGGCATCTGCAGGCCGACGAGTGGCATTCGGAAGACCGCCTGCGTCTGGCGCTTGCACTGAGTATGGACGTTCGCGATCGTGAGCAGGCGTTCGAGCGGGTGCTGGCACTGGTGCCAGAGGTGTCAGACGAGGTAGAGCGGGATCTCGTTGTGGCTGCGTTATTGACGTTTGGAGACAAGGAACTGGGCGATGCACAGCGGGAACGACTGAGAAAGGAGCTGAGAAAAGTGTCCAAGATCGCACAGGAGTTGCGCGAGGAAGGCCGCGAGGAAGGCCGCGAGGAAGGTGAAGCCAAGAAGGCGGCAGCAGTGGCGCGGGCGATGCTGGCGAAAGGGTTGGATGTCGCACTGGTGTCTGAGGTGACGGGATTGCCCGCAGAAGAACTGGAGCAGCTTCGCAAAGAGTTGTCGAACTGAGTTAGCTCAACTTTCGACTTTCCGGAGGGGAAGAAAGTCACGCAGGTCACGTGGGAGAAGAGGGAGAGCCGAGACAGCGGGCGACGCTGATCGGCTGTTATCCAGACATTGCGACTTGGAGGCCAGTTGGCAGGTTGTACGGAAGCGCATCTGTTCATCTCCGTGCTTGCCTACCATCTGCTGGCTTGTATAGAGAGTACTCTTCGTGAACAAGGCGACACAAGACGGTGGTCAACGATTCGGGCGTGTCTTACAGCGTTGTCATTGAATCATTGTCGATCAGTTCGTTTCCAGATTCCCAAACAAAAACAAAGTATAATATAGTTGATAACCAGACTAAAATAACATTATCAAATAAATATGTTGCTATCCCCTTGCATAATCGCGGGATTTATTTGTATAATACAACTGAAACCGGATACATTCCTTTGGTTTCGGTTGTATTATATTTTATTTTGTTAGAATGGGAGAGTTTTTCTCCTTGTTTTTAAAAGAGTGGTGTCGTTCTAAAAGAGTATTTGGAAAGGTGGGATTGAACGGGTCTCGCAGATGTGCATCGACGACCTGCACGAGTGGCTATGCCTGATGTAGAACATATAGCAAGAGGGGGCATTGGAGTGAAAGGACGCTTCGCAAAGATTGCCATGACATTGATGGCAGCCGGAATGGTCACAGGGCTTCTGAGTACCGCTTCCTACGCGGCGCCGCGTAAGTATTCCATCGCGTTTGTGCCAAAACTCGTGGGTATCCCGTATTTCACCGCGATGCAAGTTGGCGGGCAGCAGGCTGCCAAACGGTTTGGCGTCAATTTTATCTATGAAGGACCGACGACAGCGTCTGTGTCCGGTCAGGCGGAGTATGTCACCAGCCTGATTAACCAGCATGTCGATGCGGTTGGGGTATCGGCAAACAGTCCGACTGCGCTGAATCCCCTGGTTGCCAAGGCCAGACACCAGAAGATCGTGTTTTACGCTTCCGACTCGAACGTGTCGAGTCCGCTGAACCAACTCTGGGTTGAGCAAGCCCGCAGCCAGGCCATCGGCTTCGATGCTGTGGATATCATTGCAAAGCAGATGCACAACAGCGGACAGTTGGCGATCATTTCAGCCGGCCCGACGGCCACCAATCTCAACACATGGATCAAATACATGGAGATTCGCCTGAAAAAATTTCCGCACATCAAATTGTTGCCCATTCAATACGCAGGTGAAAGTGTAACTGGCGCCACGCAGATCGCCAGCCGTATGATCGCCGCCTATCCGCACCTGAAAGGCTTTATCGGCGTGGCTTCCACCATTCCACCAGGAGAGGCGCAGGCTGTGATCGAAGCGGGCAAACAAAAGCAGATCGCGGTTACTGGCGTGAGCGATCCGAACACCATCCGTCCGTATGTCAATGACGGCGTGATCAAGCAAGCCGTTCTCTGGGATCCTATAAAGCTCGGCTATCTCACGGTCTGGGGTGTACTGCAGGTCCTCGAACACCACAAATTCAAAACTTGGAATAACGTTCCTGGCCTCGGCCGGATTGAGTACTTTCCGAATCGGAAAATGCTATTGCTTGGTCCTCCGCTGATTATCGACAAGTCGAACATCGGATTGAACTTCTGATGCTTGCGCGCAGCACGTCCGGGTTTCCGGGCGTGCTGCCTACATGGGGGTGGGAATGCGCATGAGTTTGCTGGCATTACAGAACATCAGCAAGGCATTTGGCGGTACGCAGGCGCTCAGCAGCGCAAGCATTGATCTGAACGCAGGGCGTGTGCATGCGATTGTCGGTGAAAATGGGGCGGGCAAGTCCACTCTGATCAAGATTATCATGGGCGTGCTCCAACCGGATGCTGGGCAGATCTTGCTCGACGGTAAAGTCGCGGCGATCTCGACCCCTTCCGAAGCAAGGCGACTGGGATTCTCCTGCGTGTATCAGGAACCGCTTATCTTTCCGCATTTATCTGTTTTGGAAAATATCTTCATCGGTCATCCCGTGATTGACCGCTTCGGCAACTTTGATACGGCGGTCATGCGTGAAAAGGCGTTGCCAATCTTTCGCAGCCTGGGACTCGATCCGGACATTCTGCCTGTTTCAATCAGCAAACTGCGCCTTGGCTATCAGCAGCTTGTGCTGATTGCGCAGGCGCTCGTGTACGATTCGCGGCTGATCATGTTTGATGAACCGACATCCATTTTGTCGGGTGCGGAGACAGATCATCTGTTTGATGTGATTACTTTTTTGCGGCAGTCCGGGAAGGCCGTCGTCTATATTTCCCATCGGCTTGAGGAACTGCTGGCGATTGCGGATGAAGCGACCGTGCTGACGGATGGGCGGGTGGTGGGCCACACGGACCGCTCGGAACTCGAACCGGAACGCCTGCTGGCACTGATGGCAGGGAAGGCCACCCGCGACTATGCGGGGTCGTCGGAGCAGCGCAGGCAGGCAGTGCAACACGAAGGAACACCCGTGCTTTCTGTGGAGCATCTGACGCTTGATCCTTTGTTCAGGGACGTGTCGTTTTCTGTTCATCAGGGGGAAGTGCTTGGTCTCTATGGTCAGGTAGGAGCTGGACGATCTGAAGTTGCGCTGAGTCTGTTTGGTTATTTGCGGCCAAAGTCCGGAACTGTTCGGCTGCGGGGGCAGGAAGTGCGCATCCATTCCCCCCGTCAGGCGATTGCGCAAGGCATTGGTTACCTGCCTGAGGATCGCAAACTGCAGGGGATCTTCTCATTTCAATCGATCTCTAGCAATCTCATCAGCACTGTGCTGCCGCGGCTTGCCGGACCCTTCGCCAATGTTCGCTGGCGCGAAGTCGCCAAGGTCGTGAATCGCTTTCGCACTGACCTGAATATCAAAATGGGCGCGTCCGGCGACCCGATCATCAGTCTGTCCGGAGGCGGGCAACAAAAGGTCATGATCGCTCGCTGGATGGCGGTCAATCTGTCGGTTGCGATTCTCGACGAACCAACGCGCGGGATCGACGTGGTGACAAAGCGCGACCTCCACGATCTGATCCGCAGTTTGGCGGAACAGGGGCTCGCGATCATCGTCATCTCCTCGGATCTGCCAGAAGTGTTGGCGGTGAGTACGCGCATTATGGTCATGAATCGCGGTTCGATCGTTGCGTCGTATGAGGAAGTGACCGACGCGCTGGCCGAAGACATTCTGGGGGCCGCGATCGGTATGCCCGCCGAGGAGGAGGCGCAATGAAGCCACTTGCTGTTGCTACACAAAGCATAGGCAATCAGCCGATCGATCAGTCGCTGCAGACAGGGAAGCGAAGCGTGCGCTATGAAACGATTCTCCTGGTCATCGTCGCGCTGGTCGTAGTGATCATCGCGATTGGTTCGCACGGAAACTTCTGGACTTCCTCCAACCTGACCAGCCTGCTTGTCGACGCGGCCATTACAGCAGTACCCGCCATCGGCATGACCATGGTGATCGTCATGGGAGGCATCGACGTATCGATCGGCTCCGTTGTAGGCCTCACCGCTACGGTCGCAGGTCTCGCTTTTGAACAGAACTGGCCCATCGCTCTCGTCGTGCTGTTGACGCTGGCCACGGGAGCCATAGCTGGGCTCATCAATGCGTGGTTCATCGCCTCGCGCAAATTGCCGCCGATCATCGTGACTCTGGGCACGATGAGTATCTGGCGGGCTGTCGTGTATGCACTGCTCGGCGGCAACTGGATCTCCACGATTCCGATGACGCTGACCGCCTGGTTTGTGCTCGACAAATTGTGGATAATTCCCTGGTCGTTTGTTCTGACTGTCGTACTCGTCCTGATTGCGGCGTACTTGCTGCGCAGGCGCCCGATGGGTCGTCATGTGTACGCGATCGGAAGCAACGAAGAGGCTGCGGGTGTACTGGGTCTGCCGACCAAGCGGGTCAAATACATGGCATACGTGTCACTGGGCGCTTTGACGGCGATCGCGGCGCTCATGACGCTCGGTCAAAGTCCACTCGTGCAGGCGACGACAGGCAGCGGCTTTGAACTCGAAGTGATCGCTGCAGTGGTGATCGGCGGCACGAGCATTCTCGGTGGTCGCGGCACGGTGATCGGCAGCCTGCTTGGCGCGATCTTGACGCAGCTCATTTCGGACGGCGTTATTCTGTTTCAGATTCAACCGTTTTGGAACGGGGTTGTGACGGGCGCCATGATCATCATCGCCGTCATCATGAGCTTGCTGAATCAGCGAGGTGCTGCACATGAGTAGGGGCGCAGGAGCGTTTCGGAAAATCGGTGAAAATTATGGCGTCCTCATTCTCGTGCTGGTTTTCACGGTCATAGGCTCCAACATCTTGCAACCAGGCATTCTCAGTCTCCAGAACGTGTCCTCGATGATTACGTTTGGCGTTGAGATCGGTCTCATCGCTTTGGGTGAGACGCTTGTCATCCTGGGCGGGGGCGGCGGAATCGATCTGTCGGTCGGTTCCATGTACGCGGTGTCTCAGGTGGTTGTGGGCCTGCTGGCGCAGCGTAACGTGAACATTTTGCTGGCAGTCGCCGCAGGACTGGCTACGGGTGTTGCCATGGGATTTGTCAATGGCCTGCTTGTCACGCGTGTCAAGATTCCCGCCATCATTACGACGCTTGCGACGATGTACGCGTTTAGCGGAGTCGCATTGCTGCTGACAGACGGGATCGATGTGTCGGCGTTTCCAGCGTCGTACAGCTTTATCGGTCAGGGCCTGGTCGGAGGCTTGCCCGCGCAATTTGTGCTGTTGTATATTCCGGCGGCGCTGATTCTGTGGATTGTGCTCAGCAAAACGGTGTATGGACAGCAATTGTACCTGACAGGAACCAACCAGTTGGCGGCTGTGCTTTCGGGGATCAACGTCAAACAGGTGCGTATGTGGACGTATGTGATCACCGGTTTTCTGACTGCCGTAGCGGGTGTGGTGGACAGTTCGCGGCTGGTGACAGCCCGTCCAGACGCCGGAGCGACCGCCAATCTGGCAGCGATCACGATTGCCGTTCTGGGCGGCACAAGCATCTTTGGCGGCAAAGGAAGCGTGTGGGGCACGGCGATTGCCACGCTTGTCATCACGCTTGTCAGTTACAGTTTCAGTTTGGCCAACATCAATTCCGTGATTGAAACGGGCACGATCGGTGGAGTGCTGATCGTTGTGATTCTATTCCAGGGCTATCTGGCCCGGTGGTTTGCCCGTGGGGGGAGAGTCAGTGCCAAGGCGTGAAGCGGGAGCGCGGCATGAGACTGCGGCAGCGCCTGAACCGAAAGTGCATTCAGGGCGCGCAGCAGCGACTGAACCGGCGCCAAACCGCAAGTTGTACCTGAGCGCGTCTCTGATGTGCGCGGACCCCCTTCGCATCGGCGGGGAGATCCGGCAACTGGAGGAGGCGGGCGTCGACGGACTGCACATTGACATTATGGACGGACACTTCGTTCCCAATTTGGCGCTGTCGCTCGATCTGGTTGCGAAGCTCCGCCAGGCGACGCACCTGCTGATCGACGTTCATCTCATGGTGGACGATCCGGAGGATTACGTCGCTCGACTGATCGGCGCACATCCGCACGCGATTGCGTTTCATTTTCAGCCGCATGTGCAGGCGCAGCGGTTGAAGGCGACTCTGCTGGAACATGGAGTGAAGACGGGGTTGGCGATCACGTCTCTCGCTGAGGTGGACAGGATTGCGGCGGTGGCGCCGGATTATGTGCTGTGTATGTCTGTGTCGCCGGGGTTTGCGGGCCAATCGTTTGATGAGGGCGCGTATCCGCTTGTAGCGGCGATTCACGAACGTTACCCGGAACTGCCCATCTGGATCGACGGCGCAATTAATGAACACCGCGCACAGCGTCTCTGGTTATGCGGCGCCACTGGATTTGTGCTTGGCACTTCGGGGCTGTTTCGCGCGGACCGCAGCTATGCGGAGAGTGTGGCAACTTTTGCGAGGGAGGTGGGATAGCGCTGTGCCAAC
>JAKADD010000049.1 GCA_021820825.1 Bacillota bacterium | reverse complement strand
TTAACGCGTATGTGTCTGACAGTGTGCCCACCAAAGAACTGCCGAAGCTGGGAAACGAGATTCACGCCATCCATGGCGTTCGCAGCGTGACGTTTATCTCAAAGGCGCAGGCATTGCAAAAAATGAAAAAACTTCTGCAGACCAACGCGGACTTGATCAATGGTCTTGGGAATCCGCTGCCTAACGAATTTGTCATCCAGGTAGTCGATCCGCACCAGATTCCGGCAATCGCGCGAGAGGTAAAGGCGGTCGTTGGCATCGAAAAAGTGGAGTACGGAGGGAGCGTCATTCCCAAACTGCTCTCGATCATGACAATCGTACGCGATACGGCCATTGTTTTTATCGCCGGACTGGTGATCATGGGCATGTTTTTGATCTCCAACACAATCAAGATCACCATTTTCACCCGCCGTCGGGAGATTGAGATCATGAAGCTGGTGGGAGCCACCGATGGGTTTATACGCGGGCCCTTTTTTGTGGAGGGAACTCTCATGGGCATTTCCGGAGCGCTTCTTCCCAGCATAATTTTGTATGAGGGATACCGCTGGCTGGCGAAAACCGTAACGCTGTTTCCGCCCTTCTCGCTCTTGCCCACGCCCTTTGTGATGGAACGGGTCGTGCTCGTGTTGGTGGGATGCGGTCTCTTTATCGGGCTTTGGGGGAGCGTTGTTTCCATGCGCAAATTTTTGCGCGTCTGAGTCTAAGGTCTTCTCTGGCGTTCCTGTGTTACCGCCAAACTCGTCCGCATAGAGTATATCAGGGTTGTCTGACTGACGGACGAGGGCTGGGTGGTTGCACAATGTGGATGGACCGATTGGGAAAGTGGAGCCGCTTGACTGGCACAGTGGTTTTGACTGCTGCTGTCACGGTGTTTGGACTGAAGTTGGCAGGCGTTGATTTTTCACCGCTGGGGGCAGACGCTTCCTATCAGAAGTTTGTGGCTGCCTATACACTCCTGTCCGAGAATTATTTTCAGGATGTATCGACAAAGCGATTGATGGACGGCGCGACGGAAGGCATGACGAGAGCGGTCGACGACTATCCGTTTACCGTTTACATGGATCAACAGACGACAAAGCGGTTCAGGGATCTCGTGACGTCCCATTTCCAGGGAATTGGCGCCGTTCTGGCCATGCAGGGTGGAAAACTGGCCGTCAGTTCTGTGTTGGCGGGTTCCCCCGCACAGAAGGCGGGGCTGTTGCCGGGTGACGTGCTGTTGCAGATAAACGGCCAGCGCACAGATGGGATGTCCCTGGAACAGGCCGTGCAACGAATCCGCGGCGTCGCCGGCACGCATGTTGTTCTTTCTGTTCTGCGGGGTGCGAACCAGACGGTGACACTGAATCTGACGCGGGCGCAGGTAACCCAGGCCACCGTGTACGCGAGGCTGTTGCCCGGTCACATTGGCTACCTTCTCATCACTCAATTCAGCGAGGGTACGGCGACCGCGTTTATGCGCGATCTGGACATACTCCAGAAGAGCGGAATGCGCGGGCTCATTATCGATGTCCGCAATGACCCGGGCGGGTTGCTGCAGAGTGTCGCGAAGATCGCAAACGACCTGTTGCCGCGAGGGTCTGTAATCGTGCAGATCGACAGTCGGAATCACAAGAGACAGGTTGTACGCGCGACGGGCAGTACGGTGCATGTTCCCATGGTCTGTCTGATTGACGGGGGGAGCGCAAGCGCCGCCGAGATTTTGGCCGCTGCGCTAAACGAGTCGGCTCATGTGCCGCTGATCGGAGAACGGACGTACGGCAAAGGAACCGTCCAGGAAACGGAGGATTTCCGGGATGGTTCGAGCATAAAAATTACGGTTGCCCGCTGGCTCACACCGGATGGACAATGGATTCACAAACGGGGCATCGCGCCGACGGTGGCAGTGCCGATGCCCGCCTATTTTCGACTGCCGCTGCTGTCTCTGCGTCTTCGCAAAGAGTATGGACCTGATACGAGCGGCGTACCGGTGGCTGTGTTGCAACGGATGCTGCTTGCTCTCGGGTTCGATCCAGGGCGAACGGATGGGTACTATGGCGTGGGCACCGAACGCGCAGTCGCGGCATTTCAAAAAGTGCATAAAATTCCTGCGACGGGCGTCGTCAACAGCGCGACCGCCTATGCGCTCGATGTGTCTCTGGTCGGACAGAGACAGCGGGAAGATCCGCAACTCACTGCGGCCATCGGATATCTGCGTCTGAAACTCATGGGCTGATGGGGGCAGGGCAAACCCGCTTATGAGGCTGCACATGCTGTGCCCCTGCTCAGACACGGCTGCGCCGAACTCGCGATGGGCACAGCATGTGCAGCCTCATAAGCGGACGGGAACATGTTCAGACTCGACTGTATCAGGAAAGACACTACAGATATACGGGTTCTGAGCAGGAAGCGAGGCCTCTTCTGTCGAAATGATAACCTGCGGGAAACTGCGGGTTATCATTTCGTCTCATGGGCAACAGAGGATTGGGCAAAAGAGAAGGGACGATCAGCGTGACCGTATGGCACCAACTGGCATTGGGGTATCGACATCTTTGGCTGGCGCCGGTGGTGTACGTCGCCGCTGGCCTGTTGGTTCTGCTGCAGTATTGGCGGGCTTCTCGACTTGAGAAAGCGTCGTTTGGCCTTCATATTACTGCGCCTGTGCACGCATGGCTCGTCTCGATGGGAGCGGGCATTGTGGCGGGAGCTGTCGCGACTGTCATACTGTATGCACTTCATGTGCGCGTCACCGGGTATGAGGCGGCGGCGCTGTGGATCATCATGGCCGTTCTGTGGCTGATTGACGTGCGCTTTTCCTGTATCGCCTATGCGGCGCCGCTGCTCATTTTGGGTGGGGCAGTTGTGCGCGCTATGGCGCATCCGGCGCTGATTCCCGGATTTCTTGCCCCGCTTGGTTCCATCCATGCGTCGTCGCTGCTGATTTTATGCGGTGTGGCCCAACTGGCTGAAGGTGTTCTGACCTATCTGCTGGGGGCGCGGGATCCGACGCCGCTGTTTGTGCAGAGCCGTCGCGGACAGGTGGTCGGCGCCTATGCGATGCAGAAATTTTGGCCGCTTCCACTGCTTGTTCCCACGGTGTCTGGTATGATTGTTCCATTCCCGCTTCTGATTGGATTCGGCAAACTGGCGACAGGATCGATTCCAAAGCTGAGTGTTCGTGCGGCTTCGCCTGCGCTTGTGATTCAGGGATTGGTTGTGGCGGCAGCCGGGTTTGTCCTGCGCAATCACCCTGTTGCGCTGGTTGCGGCGGCGGTTCTCACGTTCCTGAGTCACGCAGCTATTTATGCCTATTTCCAGTATGTTGAGACAGCGGCCATGCCGCTCTTTGCCCGCTCTCAGCGTGGTGTGCGCATCCTCGCGACACTTCCGGCAAGCCCGGCTGAAAAAATGGCTCTCAAACCGGCTGAGACGATCATTCGAATCGGCGGCATGAATGTGAACAGTTCCTACGATATTCATTTTGCCATCGATCAGAATCCGGCGTACGCCAAATTGGAAGTCATGGACCTGCGGGGAGAATCGCGCTTTGAAGGCACCCCGCTTTACACGGATGATCCGCATCAGTTGGGTGTTGTCGTCGTGCCGGACGAGCACGCGCGTGAATACGCCCAGGTGTTTCAGTTAACCGTAGGCAGTTGGCTGTGGCGCTGGTGGCTGCCTCGCCGTTTCGTTGTCGCGTCGGGAAACCCGGCGCACGCACCGGCCGCGGCGCGTGCGGAAGATCCAGCGCCCGGGAGTTGACGGGCTTCATTCAGGAGGATTGGCAGCATGGTAGAATCGGACAAGCCTGTTCTGTTCCGAAAAATCGCCGCAGGCGAATTTTCATCTCGGCTGTTAGGCGGCGCGCAGCGCCATGAAAGTCTGTTCCGTAGTTTATTTATAGCGGCAAAGGGGATATATAGATGGATGTAACCACAATAGGAGGACTTGTCCTAGGTCTTTTGTCGCTGTTTGTCGCTTTTGTCATGGAGGGAGGTTCGCCTCTCGCCCTGTTTGGCCTGTCGGCCGGACTGATTGTACTCGGTGGAACCATGGGCGCTGTCATGGTGTCGTTTGGCGGGCGGCAGTTGAAGGAGATACCGGCCCTGCTCAGGATTGCTTTTGTCAACAAGACCGAAGACCCGCTGGATGTTATTGAGCAGCTTGTCGCCCTGGCGACAATTGCCCGTCGGGAGGGCATTCTTGCTCTGGAAGACAAGGTGGAGTCGTATAGCGACGAGTTTTTCAAAAACGGAGTCAGACTCGTTGTGGACGGCGTCGATCCCGAGCTGGTGAGAGACATTCTGGAGAATGAACTCAGCACACTGGAAGCGCGCCATGAGGCGGGCGCAGCGGTTTTTGAGACAGCGGGCGGCTATGCGCCCACGATGGGAATCATCGGTACTGTGATGGGGTTGATCCACGTTCTTGGCAATCTGTCCGACATCAACAAACTGGGCCCCTTGATCGCGACCGCGTTTATCGCCACGCTCTATGGCGTGGGCAGCGCCAACCTGTTCTGGCTCCCGATTGGAGCCAAGCTGAAAAGCCGCTCCAGAGAAGAAATGTTGGGCAGGGAACTGGTTCTGGAAGGGATTTTATCCATACAGGCTGGCGAGAATCCAACCATTCTCGGTCAGAAACTGCGTGTCTTTCTGGCGCCAGGGAGGCGGACCAAGAGCAGCGCCGCGGCCAGCGAGGAAGGGAGGGAAGCTGTAAATGCGTAGGGCCCGCAAAAAGGCGTCTGGGGGTAAAGTGAACCATGAGCGCTGGTTGATCACCTACTCCGACCTCATCACCCTGCTGCTCATTTTTTTTGTCATCATGTACGCCATGTCGAGTATAAACGTGGCCAAATTTCTGTCATTGTCAGAGTCGCTCAATGCGGCGTTTGATCCGAGCAATCAAATCCCGCTGCATAATTTGGGCAAAACAGCCCTCCTGCAATCGCAAAACCCGACGGCGGGTCACCAAACCGGATTTTCGCTCCATTCGCTGTCGAAGCAGCAGGACCAGCAGTTGCGTCAGGTATTGCGCGAAGATCAGGTGTTCAGCCATCTCTTTTCCGAGCTTCAGAATTTTGTGCAACGCAATCACCTGAGTCATTCTGTGAGTCTGGCGAATGAACAGCGCGGGATTCAGATCACCCTGAAAGATGTGGTGCTGTTCAATACAGGGCAGGATACGGTTCTGCCTGCCGCGCGGCGGATCCTGCAAGGACTCATTCCTTTTTTCCATCGTGTGCCGAACAATATCGTTGTCGAAGGATTTACCGATAATGTTCCCATCGACACGCCACAATTTCCATCCAATTGGGAATTGTCCACCGGGCGCGCGGTCACCGTTGTGCGCGATCTGATCGACGCAGGTGTAGCGCCGCAACGTCTCGCTGCAACCGGCTATGGACAATACCATCCGGTTGCGCCGAACAATTCCGCTGCACACAGACAGATGAACCGGCGTGTCAACATCGTGATTCTGCGCAGCACCGTATCCGCGCTCACAGAACCTCAGGGAAGCGGTGGACCCGCCGCCGGGTCCTATCCAGTCACTCAGCCGCTGTTGCCCAATCCGCACACGCGCATCTCTCATAACGAGACCACTCATACGGCCAGGCCAGCGCTGCCGAAATCGCTCTTTGGATCGGGGTCTGCGCCGTCCGGCAATACGCCTTAGGATTGGAACATAACAACTTGAACTGTTTATATCGAACGTATGATCGTATATAATAAGAAATGGAGGGTAAGAAAGAGGGGTGATCGCGTGACGCATCCACTGCCAGGATCGTTTCAGTTGGTTGCAGAGTATGAACCGCGAGGCGATCAGCCGGAAGCCATTGAGTCTCTGGTCAGAAGCCTGCAGACGCCAAACGCATATCAAACTCTGCTTGGCGTTACGGGTTCCGGAAAGACTTTTACGATCGCCAACGTCGTGGCGAGGATCAACAAACCTACACTGGTTATTGCGCACAACAAGACATTGGCGGCGCAGCTCACGGCGGAATTCAAGGAGTTTTTTCCGCACAACGCCGTCGAGTATTTCGTCAGTTATTACGATTACTACCAACCAGAAGCGTACATCCCACAATCCGATACATTTATAGAGAAAGATGCCAAGATCAACGATGAGATTGATAAACTGCGGCATTCGGCTACCAGCGCTTTGCTGGAACGCAACGATGTGCTTGTCGTTGCCAGCGTGTCGAGCATCTTTGGTCTGGGTAATCCGGAACGGTATCGCGACAACGTGCTGTCTCTCAGAGTCGGGATGGAACGGCCGCGCAACGATGTGCTGAGACGGCTTGTGGATATGCAGTACGAGCGCAACGACGTCAACTTTACACGAGGCACGTTTCGGGTGCGCGGAGATGTTTTGGAGATCGTTCCCGCTTCCCAGGGCGATCATGCCATGAGGGTAGAGTTTTTCGGCGATGATATCGACCGCATCACAGAGGTGGACATCGTGACCGGCGAAGTGCTGGGACGCCGCGATCACATGGCGATATTCCCGGCGTCGCACTTTGTCTCCTCCAAAGAGACAATTGAGCGGGCCGTTGACGCCATTCGCCTGGAACTCGCTGAACGTCTGGAGGAATTTCGCAGCGCTGGCAAGCTGCTTGAGGCGCAGCGTCTGGAGCAGCGTACGAACTATGATATCGAGATGATGCAGGAAGTGGGATTCTGCTCCGGGATTGAAAACTATTCCCGCCATCTGGATGGCCGCAAAGCGGGTGAACCGCCGTTCACGCTGTTTGATTATTTTCCGGAAGATTTCTTGCTGGTGGTCGACGAGTCGCACAGGACTATTCCACAGTTGCACGGTATGTACGGCGGGGATCGCACACGCAAGCAGACGCTCATCGAACACGGTTTTCGCCTGCCCTCCGCCGCGGACAATCGACCGCTGCGGTTTGAAGAACTTGGGCGTTATCGGTATCAGAGTCTGTTTGTGTCGGCGACTCCAGGCGATTATGAACAGCAGATCAGCGGCGAAGTTGTGGAGCAGATCATCCGCCCCACGGGACTGGTCGATCCGCTGATTCACGTGCGTCCGATAAAGGGTCAAATCGACGACCTGGTGGCGGAGATTCGCAAGCGCACCAGCAGGGAGGAGCGCGTCCTTGTCACCACGCTGACCAAGAAGATGTCGGAAGATCTCACAGACTACTTCAAGGAACTGGGGATCAAGGTACGCTATCTGCACAGTGATATCAAGACGCTGGAACGCATGTCGATTCTGAGAGATCTTCGTTTGGGCGTATTTGATGTGCTGATTGGGATTAACCTGTTGCGGGAGGGTCTTGATTTGCCGGAAGTCTCGCTTGTAGCTATCCTGGACGCTGACAAAGAGGGATTTCTCAGAGCGGAGCGTTCGCTGATCCAGACAATCGGCCGGGCTGCCCGCAACGCCTCAGGCGAAGTGATCATGTATGCGGACTCCATGACGCGTTCGATGGATATCGCCATTTCCGAAACCAACCGCAGGCGTCAGTTGCAGACGGAGTACAATGACAGGATGGGCATCGTGCCGCAAACCATCAGGAAAGCGATACGCGACGTGATCGAAGCGACAAAGGCTCTGGAAGATGTTGATGTGGAGACCAGATTGAAAAAGATGACGAAGGCAGAACGCAAGGATCTCGTTGTGCAACTGGAAAAAGAGATGAAGGACGCAGCGCGCGCGCTGCAATTCGAACGGGCCGCTGAATTGCGCGACCTGATTATTGAATTGTCCGCTTCCTGAAGAAAAGGAGAGACCTATGGCTCACGAACATATCGTTATAAAAGGCGCCAGAGTGCATAATCTGAAAAATCTCGATCTCGTGATTCCGAGGGATAAACTGGTGGTGTTCACAGGGCTCAGCGGCTCCGGGAAATCGTCGCTGGCGTTTGATACATTGTATGCGGAAGGTCAACGGCGCTATGTGGAATCGCTCTCGGCCTATGCACGCCAGTTCCTCGGCCAGATGGACAAGCCCGATGTCGATTCGATTGAAGGGCTGTCTCCCGCGATCAGCATCGACCAAAAGTCCACAAGCCGCAATCCGCGTTCGACGGTGGGCACAGTCACCGAGATTTATGACTATCTCCGCTTGCTGTTTGCCAGAGTCGGCGCTCCCCACTGTCCGAAGTGCGGTACGCCAATCGCGTCGCAAACAGTCGATCAGATGGTCGATCGCGTGCTGAGCCTTCCGGAACGTACCAGAACGCAGATTCTGGCTCCCATTGTGACCGGGAAAAAGGGCGAGCATGCGAAGGTGTTTGAGGATCTGGCAAAGGGCGGTTATGTTCGCGTGCGTGTGGACGGGGTGTTGCGCGAACTGAGCGAAACAATTCGCCTGGAGAAGAACAGGAAACACAGCATCGCTGTGGTGGTGGACAGGATCATTGTGAAAGAGGACGCTCGGGCGCGCGTCGCAGATTCGCTCGAAACGGCGCTGGCCCTGACCGGCGGTACTGTTATTGTGGACGTTCTGGAACAGGGGGAACTGTTGTTCAGCCAGAATCTTGCCTGTCCGAAGTGCGGGTTCAGCGTGGGTGAAATCAGTCCCCGCATGTTTTCGTTCAACAGCCCGTTTGGCGCCTGCGAGGCCTGCAGCGGGCTGGGTCTCAAGCTGGAGGTGGATCTGGATCTGGTGCTGCCGGACAAGTTGCGCAGCATCGCGGACGGCGCCTTTGTGCCGTGGGCCGGATCAACTTCCACCTACTATCCACAACTGCTTGCAAGCGCGTGTCGGCACATCGGCGTTGCGTTGGATATTCCCGTTGCGCAGATCGATCCAGAAAAGCTGCGTCTGCTGCTGCAAGGAATGCCGGACCAGAAAATCAACTTTACTTATGAAAATGACTTTGGCCAGAGCAAACGGGCGGAGGTCGCATTTGAAGGCGTCATCCCCAATTTGGAGCGTCGTTATCGAGATACCGCTTCAGACTATATTCGCGAATTTATCACGGCGTTTATGAGCAGCAGACCTTGCCCGGCCTGCCTTGGCCGGCGTCTGCGGGAAGAGAGCCTGGCCGTGCGGGTGGGCGGCCGCGATATCGCCCAGGTCACAGGGCTCTCCATCGCGGATGCGCTGACGTTTTTTAAAGAACTGCGTCTGACAGAAAAAGAAGAGCAGATCGCGCGCCTGATTCTGAAGGAGATTGTCGCGCGCCTGGGATTCCTGTGCGATGTAGGGCTAAACTATCTGTCTCTTGGACGCGCGGCGGGCACCCTCTCCGGAGGCGAAGCGCAGCGCATCCGATTGGCCACGCAGATCGGCAGCAGTCTGGTTGGCGTACTGTATATTCTCGACGAACCGAGTATTGGTCTGCACCAGAGAGACAATGCCCGGCTGATTCAGACACTGACTCAGATGCGTGATCTTGGCAACACGCTGATCGTTGTCGAACACGATGAGGACACGATGTTCGCGGCCGACCAGATTGTCGATATCGGACCGGGCGCGGGCGTGCACGGGGGGCGGATTATGGCGCAGGGTACGGTCGCGGAGATCATGGCGGATGCGGACTCCCTGACAGGACAGTATCTGAGTGGTCGCCGCTTCATTCCTGTGCCGGAGAAGCGGCGACCCGCCACGGATCGACGTCTCACGGTTCGCGGGGCAAAGGAAAACAACCTGAAGGGGTTTACAGCCGTCTTTCCGATTGGACTGTTCACCTGTGTGACGGGAGTCTCGGGTTCAGGCAAGAGCACCCTGGTCAATGAGATACTGTACAAAGTGCTGGCGTCTGAACTGAACAGGGCGCACGTTCGCCCCGGACGTCACCAGTCCACAGACGGACTTGAACATCTGGATAAGGTGATCGACGTCGACCAGTCGCCGATCGGCAGAACGCCGCGCTCCAACCCTGCCACGTACACTGGAGTATTTGACGATATTCGGGAGGTGTTTGCGACCACTACGGAGGCGAAGATCCGCGGCTACAAGAAGGGCCGGTTCAGCTTCAATGTCCGCGGCGGCCGCTGTGAGGCCTGCCGCGGCGACGGCATCATCAAAATTGAGATGCATTTTCTGCCTGATGTGTACGTGTCCTGCGAGGTGTGTAAAGGACGCAGATACAACCGGGAAACGCTGGAGGTTCATTACAAAGCAAAGTCAATTGCCGATGTGCTCGAACTGACGATCGACGACGCTCTGGAATTTTTCGAAAATGTGCCGAAGATTGCCCGCAAACTACAGACGCTCGTCGATGTGGGACTCGGTTACATGCATCTGGGCCAACCGGCGACCACGCTGTCCGGCGGCGAAGCGCAGCGCGTGAAACTGGCTTCAGAGTTGCACCGCAGAAACACAGGGCGAACCATGTACATCCTTGACGAACCAACTACAGGACTGCATGTGGCTGATATTGAGCGCCTGCTCATGGTGCTCCAGCGACTCGTCGACGCAGGAGACACCGTGGTTGTCATTGAACATAATCTGGACGTGATCAAGACCGCGGATTACATTATCGATCTGGGCCCTGAAGGCGGCGACATGGGCGGTCAACTGGTTGCCGCAGGAACCCCGGAAGAGATCGCGCAAACAGAACGCTCCTATACAGGGCGTTATCTGGCGTCGGTGCTAAGGCGGGACACGGAACGGGCGCACGCGCGCTGTTCCTCCGTTTCCTGAGTGTCAGGAGGGAATTGTTGTGGCCAGCATCACTGATTTTGCAACGCTTGACATACGGGTGGGCGTGATCAGAACAGCGCGTCTTCACCCGACAGCAAAGAAACCGGCGTACCAACTGGAAATTGACTTTGGCCCGCTCGGTGTAAAATGGAGTTCCGCGCAACTGACTGTTTTGTATAAAGAGGAGGACCTGCTCCAGCGCCAGGTCGTTGCCGTCGTCAATTTCCCACCGCGGCGCATCGGCGGGTTTACGTCCGAGGTGCTGGT
>JAKADD010000048.1 GCA_021820825.1 Bacillota bacterium | reverse complement strand
GGCCACGCCGAGCAGGCTGCGTACGGCGGCCGGGAACGCCCCTTGCAGCCCCGGCAAATACGCCCCTCCCGCCGAACCGGACGAACCCGCCGCCAGCGGGCCGGTCATGGCGCCGGAGCCACTGCCAGAGCCGGAGCCGCCAGCCGCGCCCGCCGACCCGCCGGAAAGCGGCGAAAAAGGCGCGGCGGTCGCCGGAATGGGCTGGCTCGGGGTGGGCAGCGCCTGCGCCTGCACCGGATTCAGCCCGGTCGGCCACGTCTGCGCCAGCGCGGGCGTCGCCAGACCCGGCAACAGCGCCGTACCCACTGGCAACAGCGCCGTCAGCAGGGCGAGGCTGACGCGCAGCGAACGCGTCCTGGTCAGCGAGCGCCCCAAGCGGGCGTTGCGGCGTATGCGCGCCAAGCGGAACCACACACCCCGCGTGCGAGAGAAGTGCCCGGAAACGGCAGGTGCGGTTGCAGAAGTCAGGGAAACAGGCGATGCAAGAGAAGACGGAGAATTCGAGGAAAGCGGGGAAGACGAGGAAAGCGAGAAAGACAGGGGAAACTGGTCAGAGATCGAAGCGGAGGACGAAGCGGAGGACGCATCAGAGGACTGGCCAGAGGTCGAAGCGATCGAAAACGGACCCTCGTAAACAGGACGGTTGGCACCCATATGGTTGAACACCCTTATCCGGTCGCAGGACCCTCCGCGAAAGGCGGCCAAGTCGGCGTACAAAAGGGCGCAGAGGAAGGAAACAGGAGACATCCTGTCCGACAACCGATCCGGCAACCCGGCGATCGTAACCACGCAACATGCTCACCTGCGCGGTCGTAGACCCGTGGCTTTGCGCCCCCGCCTTTCGACAGGTTTGCCCTGGACGCATCAAGTATATAAAATATGAGAACTATACTAAACCATGTTTTGGCAGATAGCAATCCCCCTTTTGGACGAATTTTTCAAAATCTCTGTCTTCTTCCGATCACCGCTCTGGGATGGGCTTTCACGCAAAGAAGAGGAACTCCACACGGGGCTGGCGAGCCCCTCTGTTGCACTGTTCCTATGCCTACCGACTGGATGGGGTTGATGGCCATAGACGCACTGTCGACTGTCACTATCTACCCATAGTGCCAAGGTTAGGAAAAGCGTCCTTATATCGAAATACGTCGCAGGCTTGGCGTATATGACTGCTCCTTCATACGAAACACGGGCACAATCGGCATCCCGAGCGGGATAA
Source organism: Bacillota bacterium (assembly GCA_021820825.1). The sequence goes on along the minus strand of JAKADD010000048.1, from coordinate 9,747 downwards.
GAAAACAGAAAAACCGCGCCACGACGCGGTCTGTTGGTGGGCGATGACGGGCTCGAACCGCCGACCCCCTGCTTGTAAGGCAGGTGCTCTCCCGACTGAGCTAATCGCCCATATGTGGCTGCAGATGCGCAGCGGATTCCAGCCGCGTTTCATTACCGAAAGATGATGACCCCAAGGGGATTCGAACCCCTGTTCCCGCCGTGAAAGGGCGGTGTCTTAACCGCTTGACCATGGGGCCATGGTGAGCCATGCTGGGCTCGAACCAGCGACACCCTGATTAAAAGTCAGGTGCTCTACCAACTGAGCTAATGGCTCAAAAACTGCACGTGAGACAATATAGCACGCTCACGCGCGTTTCGCAAGTTACGGAACATCAATTACGCCCTGGCTTCTCAAGCCGATTGCACCGCTGCGAAGCGTTTTTAAGCCCCAAATACAGGCGCCAGTTCGACAATCCGGACACGATCCGCACCTGTTCCAAAGAGCAACAGCTGCGCTCCCGTGAGTTCCTCGATCCGCCGCAAATATGTCTGCGCAGCAGCAGGCAGTTCACTGAATGATCTCACGTTGCTGATGTCCTCACTCCAGCCGGGCAGCGTCTCGTATACCGGTTCACACTGCTGCAGCAGCGAAAGTGATGCTGGTATGTGATCGATCTCTCGATTGTCCACACGGTATGCCACACAAATTTTCAATTCTTCAAGCCCGGTCAGTATGTCCATCTTTGTCACCGCGATGCCGTCCAGGCCATTGACGCGGCGCGCGTGCTTGGTAACAACACTGTCAAACCAGCCAACACGGCGCGGACGTCCAGTGGTCACGCCATACTCGTGGCCCTTTTCCCGAATCTGTTCACCCAGGGCGTTGTTCAGTTCAGTGACAAAGGGGCCCTCCCCGACGCGGGTGGTGTAAGCCTTGACAACCCCTATCACCTTGTCAATCTTGGTGGGTCCAACGCCCGATCCGACGCAAACGCCGCCCGCAACCGGGTTGGAGGATGTCACATAGGGATACGTGCCGTGATCCAGGTCCAGCATGGTTGCCTGGGCTCCCTCAAACAGCACGTCGTCGCCGCGCTCCAGGCACTCATTGAGCGCAACCGACGTATCAGCCACATAGGAACGCAGGGCTTTCCCGTATTCAAGATACTCATCGGCAATCTCTGCGACGGTGTACCCCGATACTTCATAATATCTCTCAAATAGACGATTTTTTTCGAGCAGATTCTCTTCCAGTTTAGATTTAAATATTTCCGGTTCCAGCAGGTCGGCCATCCGAATGCCGATACGCGCGGCTTTATCCATATACGCTGGGCCGATTCCCTTGCGCGTTGTGCCAATCTTGCTGGCGCCTTTCCGTTCTTCTTCAAGTTGGTCGAGACGAATATGATAAGGCAGGACCAGATGAGCCCGATCACTGATAATCAGCTTGCCCATCGCTATGCCGAGCTCGCCGATTTCGCGCATTTCATCCAGCAGTGCGCGCGGATCAATCACCATGCCATTGCCGAGAACACACAGTTTATCTTTGTACAGGATTCCAGAAGGCAGGAGATGCAGGTCAAACTTCTTCCCGGCCAGGCGAATCTGGTGACCGGCGTTATTGCCTCCCTGATACCGCGCCACCACAGCCGCCTTTTCAGCAAGATAATCAGTCACCTTGCCTTTCCCTTCGTCGCCCCACTGCGTTCCGATTACGACCACTGTCGCCATGTCGCATCTCTCCTACGGGATCAGAACGTATGCCCAGGTGCTATCCTTAGCAAAAACCCCATCTGAGTGTATCAACGACCGTTACGTCTGTCAATGTGTAAATTACGAACGAATGACTCTATATATATGTTATTCGTTCGTAATTTATCGAGCCCATACCCAGACAATTTCGCCCGGATTGGTTATAATATCTTGATAATTTTGCAGGTCGGCTGCCAAAGACGCCTGTGGATTTAATGGATTAATGTTCGTATATTTATCCAGATTAAATTCCGGTGGTCCAAACCACCACGACTTGAAAACGAGATACCCCTGCGCATGTTGTAACACGCCTGTTTGCAGGTCTGCCGGGATGTTGTAGACCACGGCGAATTTGGCCCAAAATAAGAGCAGTATCACAATGATCGTCGCGAGGCACGAGTAACCAGCGCGTTTTGCGACCTTTATAATCCGGAGACGGCGTAGCATACGCAGACGTTTTGCGCGCCGTCTCACCCCGTAGCGCGTGGTGGTCGCGATCTGTTCCGGTTGCCTGTGCGCCGGCAATGCCTTTCGACCTGGGCGCGGGGCTGGCTGCAGCGGAGAGAGCGCTTTTCTGATCAACCACATGATCGTGATTCTTTCTTTTGGATGCGCGACTCTGCGCGGCTCAAGCGCAGAGTCGTCCGGATTTAATTGCTGATCGAGCATGATTGTCACCGCGCTGTTTTCTCAAGAGAGACAAATTTGTTGTAATTCTTAAGAAATACAAGTTCTACCTTTCCCGTCGGACCGTTTCTTTGCTTTCCGATGATCACTTCAACGATATTTTTTCTTTCGGACTCCGGATCGTAATAGTCGTCTCGATAGAGAAACCCCACGACATCCGCATCCTGTTCGATGCTTCCGGACTCCCGAATGTCCGACAGCAGCGGTCGCTTATCCTGGCGTTGCTCCACCGATCGGCTCAACTGCGATAGTGCGACGACGGGCACATCCAACTCGCGAGCCAACCCTTTCAGAGATCGCGAGATCTCTGAAATCTCCTGCTGTCTGTTGTCCGATTTGCCTTTACCGTGGATCAGTTGCAGATAATCCACCACCACCAGTCCCAACCCATGTTCCAACTGCAATCTGCGCAGACGGGAACGCATCTCCGCCAGCGTGACGCCGGGACTGTCATCGATGTATAAAGGAGCTTCAGACAGAGACGCGATGCCCATCGACAGTTTTATCCAGTCGTCGTCAGTCAGCTGTCCGCTGCGCAATACCGACGCGTCAATATTGGCCTCTGCGCAGATCATCCGCTGCACCAATTGTTCTTTGGACATCTCCAGGCTGAAGATGGCAACCGTCTGGTGTGCGCGAACGGCGACATTTTGGGCAATATTTAAGGCGAAGGCCGTTTTTCCCACAGAGGGTCGCGCCGCAAGAATAATGAGATCGGATTTCTGAAACCCGGAAGTCATGCGGTCGAGCTCCGGATACCCGGATGAAACACCGGTTAACCCACCCTTATGGTGATACAGAAATTCGATACGCTCATAGGCGCTCAGCAAAACATCCTTAATCGGTGTAAATCCACGGTCAGTATGCGTCTGGGCAAGCGCGAGAATGCGTCTCTCCGCCTGATCCAGCAGTTCGCTCACACTTTCAGCGCCAGCATAGCTGGTGGCCGCGATCTCAGTGGACACTCCAATGAGCCGTCGCAGCATCGCGCGATCCGCAACGATCTCCGCGTGGTATTCCGCGTTGGCTGCAGTGGGCACCGCCCGCGCCAGACCGATAATATATTCCACTCCGCCGCTTTCCTCAAGTTTACCCTGCGCCTGCAACCTGGCGGTAAGTGTGACGATATCGACAGGTTCACCGCGTTCGGTGATGTCCAGCGCCGCCTCATACAGGAGGCGGTGAGAGTGCCGATAAAAATCATCCGGCCGCAGGTGTTCTGCGAGAGTGACAAGTACATCTGGCGCAATAAGTATCGCTCCAAGAACCGCCTGTTCCGCCTCCACATTTTGCGGCGGCAACCGATCAAACGTCGGATCTGTCATGCAAAGGACACCCCCATTTCGCGATCCGACACTCCATGCAACTATTCTGCCTGTACATGAACACGCAATTGCGCAGTTACGTCGTGGTAAATCTTAATGGGCACAATGGATGTTCCCAATGTGCGGATCGCATCATTCAAAACGATTTTCTTCTTGTCAATATCGAACCCAGCGACATGCAGACCTTCTGCAATCTGTTTGGACGTGATGGCGCCAAAAAGACGGCCTCCCTCCCCGACCTTGACCTGCAACAGAAGGGTGAACTCGTTCAGTCTGTCAGCAACCTCCCTGGCAACGACCACTTGTTGAGCTTCGCGTTTCTGTTCTGCCACGCGCCTTTCGGACAACTCTTTGAGTATCTCTGGAGTGGCCGGTTTCGCAAGTTGACGCGGAAAGAGAAAGTTACGGGCATATCCTTCCGACACATTCTTTACTTCGCCCTTTTTTCCTTGACTTGCAATATCCTGCATAAACACAACTTTCATGTCCATCCTCCTCGTCCAGCGACAGTTAAACCCGTCGCTCCACATAGTAATTATAGGACTCTTCGCGGCATTTACAATGACTGCGACGACTGGCCTCATGCGCATTTATGCGGTGAATGTCAGGTCTTTCCTCCTCTTGACCGGAAATCGGCGGTCGCGTCCATGACACCCAACAATAAGTACAAAATTCCGACGACTGAGACGAGTGACAGCATCACGGCAAGCAACATGATCCATACGCCAAACGCCCTCTTTTGCAGATAGAACCATATCAGCGAGAGGGCCTGTATGATCATGAGAAAGCCGGTTATGAGAAACACATTATTGATCAGAGTCGATACAAGCGGGGAACCTTTCCCCACTCCCACAATCAGCAACAGAAAACAAAAAAAATAGATGCCAACAACGATCTTTGGAAACTGAAGATAGCGAAATACGGGTTTGAATTCACTGTCGTTTTTGCGCAATAACACGCGCGTAACAGCAGCGTTGGCAAGCGTTCCCATCCCCGCCATGATAACGATGAATCCTGGGAAGTAGAGTTTTATCTGTGACTGAAGCAACTGCACGGTTTTTCCCAGAGACTGCCCGCCAAGCAGCGTCATCTGGGGATCCGCAGCCAATGTTCTTTTTACTTCAGTCATTATCAGTGGTAAGATCGCTATGCCTGACCATCGAATGAGGACCAATCCCGCAATAAAGAAGGTGATTGCAACGAGAGTGGCATTGGCCAGAGCCCGTTTGACCTGATTGCTCTTAAACCCCACTCCCAGTACATAGGAAAAGGCGCTCACGAACAGGAGAATAAGCAACGCGGATATAATAGAACCAACAACTGATAGTATGATTAACGCTGTTCCGGCATAAAACGCCGCCCTAACCCACTGCCCTCGCGCTACCAATAGCGTTAACGGAATGGGCAGCAAAATGGCCGCGATACTCCCTACAGGCGTCAGAATGGTTACACCCAACAAAACATAAAACCATACGCCATATGCAAAATCCGATTTTGTTACACGTCTCATCAGCAACACCCGTTTCCTGACTGTCTGCTCCGTCTGTGCTTCGGATTGACAAATTTATAACTTTGCCAACCCAGGCACAACATGAGATATATATGAGCATTCTTGGGAGGTTACCTACTTGCGTTTGCGAAGCAGCCTCTTATTAATCACATCTGTAGTGGTATTGGCGGTAGTCCTTTTAGGCATCCTTGTATTCGATGATTATATGGAAACTGGGAATATTGTCAAACACAACTATAACATCGCATTGGGGTCGTCCGCAGTGCAAATTGTGAAGGAAATTACACCTTCGTTCGAATGGACGCATCCAACATCCCAGTTGAACACCGAGCTTAAAAATCGGTTACAAACTTCATTATACTTTATGAATCGCTCCGGATTTCATATTTTACAAATCGGAGCTGTTGGAATGCCTTCCCGATCCGTGCTCGCCGTCGCTTCTCAACCTAAAGTATCGATTCGTGACATCAGGCCGCTATGGCTCAGCGCCGTAAACCACGCAAGCATCAGAAGCGAGCAGTACAATAGCGTTTCACTTCATACTCCTATTTATGAGGCCGTCTTCCCGGTCATACTTAAACAGAAGTACGTGGGAGCCATCTATGTCGCGGCGACAACGCAAGTGATTGCGGGTCAACTGGATCAGGTATTGTGGCATCAGATTATCATCGCCTTGCTCATTTGCATGGTTACCATCGGCGCGGGACTCGCCATTTGGCGCGTTCTCTATCTCATGCGCCGCGAACCGACCACAGTGGCCAATTGGGTTAATGCATTGACAATCGACCCCATGGCGACGCCTCCCCGATCCCTGTATCTGCTTGATCCGCTTACAAACGTGATTCTCGACATGCGGTCTCAACTGTATCTACAGGAAGCCCTGTTAAAAGGGGTGATCGATAACGCTCCCCTGGCAATCATCCACGTGTCTCTCACGGGACGTTGCGAGACTGTGAACGAAGCATTCAGCAAGATGTGCGGTCTGCAGGCAGATGAGGTGTATGGACAGTCAATTGATCGAGTCGTACTGGCACTTGGAATGGATCAAAAACTGATCCGAAATATATCGCAGCAATTGAACCGCGGCGTTGCAGTTCGCAATATGGAAATAACACTCACCCATGCAGTCTCCAGAGAGTTGCGACACTTGCAGCTTGCGGTATCCCCTACATATATTGCCACTTCGGGTACAATTACCGGATTTGCCGTCTTTGCTGACGACATCACCACCAGAAAACAATGGGAATCTTACACCACCCGGACAGATCGGCTCAACCTGATTGCAGAACTGGCCGCCTCGACCGCCCACGAAGTCCGCAACCCCCTGACTACCGTTCGCGGATTCCTCCAATTACAGAAAAAACGCAACCCATCGACGGAGGGCAGAGACTATTTTCAAATCATGATCGAAGAAATCGACAGAGTTGACGACCTCATCTCTGAATATCTCACTCTGGCTCGCAACTCCGTGAATGCAGATCGCGCGGCGGTCGAACTCCCCTCCATCATCGCCGACCTGCTCCCTCTTATCACAGCAGAGGCAAACATGAAAGGAGTTGTAGTAAATGTATCTGATCTACCTCACGGCCAATGCATGGCAAACAAGAGCGAACTCAAGCAGGTCTTTCTCAACCTGAGCAAAAATGCACTGGACGCGATGGCAAACGGGGGAGAACTATCCCTGCATGCTTCTGTAGAGAACAGCTTCTACACCGTCAAGATCTCCGACACAGGAGATGGGATCGACGCCGTTCATATGAATCACATATTTGCCCCTTTTTATACGACAAAATCCACCGGTTCTGGACTCGGACTTTCCGTTTCAAAGAAGATTGTCGAATCGCATCAGGGGGAGATTCAAGTCGAGTCACAGCCCGGAATCGGAAGCACATTCTTTGTTTCCTTACCGCTTGCCGCCAACTGAAGAGCGCACCGGATATCCTCATGTGACAGGGTATCCGGTGCGCTCTGGACTGCCTCGCAGTCCAGTCATGTCACTTTTTCACTACTCCATGCTGTACGGCATCAATGCAACTTGTCGCGCCCGTTTAATGGCAACAGTCACTTGACGTTGATGCCTGGCGCAGTTTCCAGAAATGCGGCGGGGTAGAATCTTGCCCCGTTCCGTCAGGTATTTGGTCAATCGATTTGATTCTTTATAATCGACCACCACAATCTTGTCTACGCAGAACTGGCAAACGCGTTTTCGTTTACCGCCGCGGCCCTTCCTCGGCATAGTTCTCACCTCTTTTTCGAAAAACCTAAATGGAAGAGTGGGCTGTCGGACACCGTTCCGTCACCCTATGCTAAAACGGCAGATCATCATCCACGATGTCCATGGTGTTGCCGTCTTCAGCGAATGGATCGTCTTGATACCTCGAGTTGTCAGATGACGAACGGCCCTGGCCCTGGTCATTGCCGCGTCCTGCACCGCTGGTTGCCCCGCCGTGTTGTCCAGACCCAGTACCTGCATTGTCGGTGGAGCGGTCCAAAAAGCGAACGTTATCCGCAATTACTTCAGCTACACGGACTTTCTGTCCGTCCTTATTCTCATACTGGCGAATCTGTAGACGTCCTTCTACTGCAGCAAGCCTGCCCTTGCGCAAGTACTGGGCACAGAGTTCCCCTAACTTTTGCCACACGACAATGTTGATGAAATCCGCTTCCCGTTCACCCGCCTGGTTCGTACGCTGACGATCCACAGCAAGAGTAAACGAAGCAACGGCAGCTCCTGATGGGGTATACCTCAGTTCAGGATCTTGAGTCAGGCGTCCGATCAAGATAATACGGTTTAACATCCCGAGGCCTCCCAGTGTCCTCTAACGCCCTTAAGACTCGTCAACGCGAATTGTCAGGTATCGCAACACATCATCGTTGATCTTAAACAGGCGTTCAAGCTCTGAAGTAAAGTCAGTTGCAGCTTGGTACTTCATCAGAACATAGTAACCTTCGCGTTTTTCATCGATTTCATAAGCCAGCCGACGTTTGCCCCATTCATTGACGTCTTCAATTTCGCCGCCATGGTTTGTGACCAGGACTTTGAAACGTTCGACCAGTTCCTGAGTTTTTTCGCCCTCAAGATCGGAGCGCAGAATATACAATGTTTCGTATTGGCGCACTTCATTCACCTCCTTATGGACTACGGCCCCGATTTTACGGAGCAAGGACGGCAGGTTGTCCTGCGCGTCTCTGGTGACGCGCATAGAGCTTTTCGCTCACATCGCTATATTGTAGCATAGCAGCCCGCACCATGCCAGCACAGTACAAAAATCAATAAATCCACAATCACACATTAAACCGGAAATGCATCACGTCTCCGTCCGAGACAATGTAGTCTTTGCCCTCAAGCCGCAACTTCCCGCCATCTCTTGCACTGGCCATGGATCCGCCCGCAGCAAGGTCGGAATACCCCACAACCTCAGCACGGATAAAGCCGCGTTCAAAATCGGAATGAATGACGCCCGCCGCCTGCGGAGCTTTCGTTCCATTTTTCACGGTCCAGGCCCTGACCTCCGTGGGTCCGGCCGTAAAATAGGTGATTAGTCCCAGCAGATCATAGGACGCTCGAATGAGACGGTCCAATCCGGATTCCTTCAGACCAAGTTCGGCCAGAAAGAGTTCCCGATCCGCATCTTCAATTTCCGCGATTTCTGCTTCAACTTTGGCGCTGATGACCACCATGTGAGTGCCTTCCCGATCCGCCGCTGTTCTGACCGGTTCAACGAATGGCAGATCGGATCGGGCTGCTTCGGACTCGGCAACGTTGGCCGCATACAGAACCGGCTTTTGCGACAACAGGTGCAGATCGCGAACTGCTTCAATCTGTTCAACCGTAAGCGGCAGGCGGCGAATCGGATGTCCTTGCTCAAGCTGGCCAAGGACATACTCCAGCGTCGCAACTTCATCACGCACTTTTGCGTCTCCGTTCTTGGCCTGGCGACGGGACCGATCGAGACGTTTACTCACCGTGTCCATGTCCGCAAAAATCAATTCGAGGTCGATTGTCTCAATATCGTCTTCAGGGTCTACCTTACCCGTTACGTGTGTGATATCATTGTCTGTGAAACATCGAACCACATGGACGATGGCGTCGACCTCGCGTATGTGCGCTAAAAACTGGTTACCGAGGCCCTCCCCTCGACTTGCTCCTTTTACAAGGCCGGCGATATCAACGAATTCGAATGCCGTCGGAACTATCCTTGCAGGATGTACGATATCGGCAAGGACACGCAGGCGATCATCGGGAACTTCGACAACTCCCACATTCGGATCAATTGTGCAAAACGGATAATTGGCCGCTTCGGCTCCGGCTCTGGTGATCGCATTGAAAAGTGTGGATTTGCCTACGTTCGGCAGACCAACTATCCCAGCTCTTAATGGCATGACTTTCACTCCAAATTATACTGATTTGTACCTCATTCACCATAGTGATCCGTATGGATAAATAGCAGCTTTGGATAATTCATACGAAGGCAACACACAATACACGCTG
>JAKADD010000047.1 GCA_021820825.1 Bacillota bacterium | reverse complement strand
TTTATGCTGTCATTGGACAAAGCGGGCAAACAGGGAATTGAGGCGATCCACACATGTCAGACAGCAGTGCCGCACCTGAAGTCCGCAAGCTGTACGGTACATACGGACTGCTCGTCCTTACGAGCGTCTTCTGGGGCAGCGCCTTTGTCTTCTCCAAGGTAGCTGAGACTTCCGTTCCACCACTGGCGGCCGCCTTCCTGCGCTTTGGTCTCGGTTCGATCGTAGGACTGATCATGATCCTGGTGCGAAAGCGTCGGAACGCAGATTATGACATCAAGCCAAGCAAGGTGTGGTTTGACACCGCGGTCCTGGGGATCGTCGGTGTGGCAGGATACAATCTGTTCTTTTTTGAAGGGCTGGCGCTGTCACAGGCGCCGGACGGGAGTATGATCATCCCCACCCTGACCCCTGCGATCACCGTGATTCTGGCGGTCGTTTTTCTGAAAGAACGATTCCGGCGAAAGCAAGCCGCCGGGCTTGGCATTACGCTAGTCGGGTCCATGATCTTCTTCTCTGTGATCGTCTTTTCGCATGTGGCGGGTGGACAGCACCGAATTATCGGCGACCTCATGTTTCTGGGGTCAGCGGTCTTGTGGGCGTTCGCCACCCTGCTGAGCAAGCGGTTGACGAGTCGGATGGATCCCTTTCTCGTCTCGACGTACGCCATGGTGTTCGGTTCCCTCATCCTGGGATTGATTGCGATGCCGCAACTCGTCCAGATCGATTGGTCGAGTCTGGGTTGGCCATTCTGGACTGATCTGGGGTACCTTGCAATTTTCCCGAGTGTACTCGCCAATTGGTTCTATTATTTGGGCGTCCAGCGGATCGGGCCTTCCCGAGCATCTGTATTTATGTACTTTGTTCCCGTATCCTCGCTCATCTTGGCGGCGGCGGTGCTTGGAGAGACTTTGACGCTTGGACAGTTCGCAGGGGCTGCCCTGATGATGGTGGGGGTTTGGTTGATCAATCGCAAGAGTCGTTCCATCATTCGCGGCGCGCTAAGCTCGGTACACGACTTGGAGTGAATACTCTGCAGGGATACGCCATGACTGTACGACGGAATGATCTGCTTATCGTCGGACCGATCATGGCGCCGAATCATGCGTCTGCATTGACGATGATTCGGCAACTAACTGTTGGATGGAACGGGTCCGTGCGGATCGACGTTCCATCTGCGCAGATGGAACTGTTTCAAAGCCTCATCAGTCTCAATTTCCACGAGGAGGAGCGACCGCCCGTGATGATGCGAAATGGCGACACATTACCGGGTGAAAGAGGCCGCCTCTACGCGATTGCAGCGCAGGCATTTGGATAGCCTCTCAATTGAAGCCTCGCACTGGATGCGGAATATAGGGTTCTTCCAGACTCGCCACTTCCTCGGGCGTCAGCTTGATCGCGAGAGCGGCCGCCGCGTCGTCCAGGTGATGCATCTTGGTTGCTCCGACGATCGGCGCCGTAACAGGCGCTTTTTGCAGCACCCAGGCGAGCGCCACCTGAGCACGCGGAACACCGCGTTTTGCCGCCGTCTCCGTTACTCGATCGACTACCTTGCGATCGGCGTCGGCTGTTGTGGCATAGAGCATCTTGCCGAATTCGTCCGTTTCCGAACGCGCACTTGTTTCCTCCCAGTCGCGCGTCAGCCGTCCGCGCGCAAGCGGACTCCAGGGAATCACGCCAATTTTCTCTGCCTGGCAAAGCGGCAACATCTCGCGCTCTTCCTCGCGATACAATAGGTTCAGGTAGTTTTGCATCGTCGCAAAACGCGCCCAGCCGTTTTGCTCGGAGACATGCAGCGCTTTGAGGAACTGCCACGCGTACATGGAGGAGGCGCCAATGTATCTGGCCTTCCCCGCCTTCACAACATCCTGCAGTGCTTCCAGGGTCTCTTCGATCGGAGTATGGTAGTCCCAGCGATGGGTCTGATAGAGGTCGACATAATCGGTTCCCAGTCGCCTGAGACTGTTATCGATCTCACTCATAATTGCTTTTCGGGAGAGGCCGGAGCCATTGGGCCCCGGACGCATGCGGCCATGCACCTTGGTGGCGATCACCACCTCATCGCGCTTGGCGTAGTCCTTCAGGGCCCGGCCAACAATCTCTTCGCTGGTTCCATCCGAATAGACGTTCGCGGTGTCGAAGAAGTTAATGCCAAGAGCAAGCGCTTTTTTAATAAAGGGGCGGCTCTGCTCTTCGTTCAAAACCCACTGGTGGTTACCGCGTTCGGGTATACCGTAACTCATGCATCCCAGACAAATGCGGGATACCTCCAGGCCAGTATGGCCGAGTTTCACGTAGTCCATCTTGTCATACCTTCTTTCAATCGGTTTGCCTGTATGCATTCTATTCTACAGCTAAAAAAATAGAAAAGCACGAAAATGGCGGTGCAGTCGAAATCGCGTTCTGCGCTGTTTGCGGCTGCCGTGGAGACGCGCGGATGGCATGTGAATGGACTTGGTACGTAGGCGCAGCGCAATTTTGGTGCTAGACTCAACAGTAGAGACGACGAACTGAGGGGAACACAATAAGCCGAGTCGCATTCGGGATGACGAAGTATCTTGTTCTGCGGGCGCTGGATTCATCCGATCTGTGGATACGTCAGGGGGATTCCATGATGTTTAATGAGCTGAAACACCGGCCAGAGTACTATCCGTCGTTAGCGCATGAGCGCATCGGCAAGTGGATGAGCGCCGTCACGGTCATGGCCGATACTTCGTGCACGCTGAGAGAGGCCAGTTATAAGCTGATGGAGAGCCGTGGATCGTGTCTGCCCATCGTCGACGGCGAGACGCGAGTCGTGGGAATCATGACCAAGTCAAACGTCATACACGCTATCCTTAAGGGAATATCCCTGGAGACTCCCGTTTCTCAGATCATGGTGTCTCCAGCCACAACGTTCCAGACGAACTCCCTGTTGGAAGAGGCATTTACGACTCCCTACCGACAAGTGCCGATCGTGGATGAAGACGGGGTACTCGTAGGGATGCTTTCAGAACGGGACATTGTCTATGTGTATATGGATCATTTCACGCGTCTCAGTGAGACAGAGACGCTGGCTGAATCGCTGAACACCGTCCTGGAATCTGCTTACGAAGGCATCGTTCTAGTCGACGCCCAGGGAATCATTCGCGACATGAATCGCACCTATGCAAATTTTTTGGGTGTTTCGCGAGACTCTGTCGTCGGCAAGCACGTCACGGAAGTCATTCAGAATACGCGTATGCACGAAGTGATAAAATCGGGTGTGCCAGAGCGAGGGTACTTGCAGGTCATTGAGGGGCAGGAGGTGATTGTGCACCGGATTCCCATCTGGACCGGTGATCAGGTTATCGGCGCCATCGGTATGGTCATTTTTGAAGGCGTCACGGAACTCTATAAACTATTGAGTCGAATCGAAGAACTGTCTGGCTCGAAAGACAACAGAGTGGAGTTTCCGTATAAGCCTTTGCACGAGAGGACGACGTTCACCTTCGACCGCATTATTGGCAACGCTCCTGAGACTGCCTACATCAAACACATCGCCCGACGGATCGCGCGAACCCCCTCAACCGTGCTGATTACAGGCGAAAGTGGAACCGGCAAGGAGATGTTTGCAAAAGCGATTCACTACAACAGCGGTATGTTCAAGGGTCCCTTCGTTTCTCTCAATTGCGCCGCCATCCCCGAACACCTGCTTGAGGCTGAGTTGTTTGGGTACGAAGAGGGCGCGTTTACGGGAGCTCGCAAAGGCGGAAAACCTGGTAAATTTGAGCTCGCCAACAAAGGCACTATTTTTCTGGATGAAATCGGAGACATGCCGCTTTCCATGCAGGCCAAAATTTTGCGTGTTCTGGAAGAGCGCGAGGTAGAGCGGATCGGCGGTGTGACCACGTATGACGTCCAGGTGCGGATTATCGCCGCAACCAACCGAAACCTTGAAGAGATGATCGCCGCAGGCGCCTTTCGCGAGGACCTTTTTTACCGACTGAACATCATTCGGCTCGAACTCCCTCCGCTCAGAAAACGAAAACAGGACATTCCGCTCCTGGTGTCCCATCAAATCAACAAACTGTGCAGCCTGCTGGGCGTTCCCGAAAAGCAGTTTAGCAAGGAGGCCATGGCCCTTTTCATGAACTACGACTGGCCTGGAAACATTCGCGAATTAGTCAATACGGTCGAAGCGCTGATTGCCATGGCGGAAGGCTCAAGCATTGGCGTCGCGGATTTTCCCGATCATATTTTAAAACGATTGGCCCCATCCCATCCCCGCCGCTTCACCGCCGCTGAAGCGACGTCTGCGGTGAAGCGGCGTCCAGAAACAAACATCAAACAACAGAATCATGATTACGAGATGAACATAATTTTAGAGACATTGCAGGAATTAAACGGAAATAAGACTGCCGTCGCCAAAAAGTTAGGAATTCATCGCTCGACATTGTATGAAAAAATAAAAAAACACACTGCGGATCCAAACCTTACAAACAATGAAGCCGAATTCAGATGATCCGACACAAGCGTCGGATTGTCCGACAGTATGTCCTGGTTTTTCTACATACAGGACACATTTAAACATCAAAAATTCTGGAATTACAGGTTTTTCTGATTGGCACGGAACTTGCTTTTACTTTGACCAACCGGATATAAGCAGGTTTAGAGGAGGGGCTGCATGACTGCCGTGATGAAAGCCGCCGTCTTTGTCGGAGCAGACCAACCTTTACGTATCGAACAGATTCCCATCCCCAAACCGCGTGCGGGAGAGGTGCTTGTCAAAGTCGCCGCATGCGGTGTGTGCCATACGGACTTACACGTGATGCTCGGCGAAGTCAACTTCCCGACTCCTGCGGTGCTTGGGCATGAAATTTCAGGGCACGTCGTCGAGTTGGGACTCGGCAGCAAGAAAGTAAAAATAGGCCAGCCAGTGGTTTCTTCGTTCATCATTCCCTGTGGAACGTGCCAGTATTGCTCTGTCGGCCGGGACGATATGTGTGAAAAATTCTTCAGTTTCAACCGACTGAAGGGGCAACTGTATGACGGAGAAACGCGTCTTTATCGGGAGAACGGCGATCCGATCTGGATGTACTCGATGGGCGGATTGGCAGAGTACGCCGTCGTTCCAGAAACGGATGTGTTTCCTGTTCCTGAATCTACTGCGCAAAACGAATCCGCCATTTTAGGCTGTGCCGTTTTTACCGCCTATGGCGCCGTTCGGCACGCAGCCGATCTCCGTGCAGGAGAGCGCGTGGCGGTCGTGGCCACCGGGGGCGTCGGACTCAACATCGTGCAGTGGGCGAAGGCGTTCGGAGCATCCCAGATCATTGCTCTCGATCTCGCGGACGACAAGCTCGAATTGGCGAAACAAATGGGGGCCACCGACGTGGTGAACGTGCGCGAAAATCCCGTGGAAAAAGTGAAAACGCTTACCGACGGACAGGGAGTGGACGTCGCCATCGAAGCCCTGGGAACTGCGCAGACGTTCTCGCTCGCCGTCGATATTCTCAAAGACGGGGGCCGGATGATTGCCGTCGGCATCGCGCCTGTCGGAACAACCGCGCAGGTGGACATTCAGAGGCTGGTGCGTCGCGGGTTGCGCATTGCCGGATCGTACGGAGCGCGCGTCCGCGCAGACATGCCAGAAATCATCCGGTTGGCCGCACTGGGATTCATTGACTACCGGCAGTCCATCACGGCGACCTACTCGCTTGAGGATGCGGACCAGGCCTATCAAGACCTGAAACAGCGCAAAATTGCCGGGCGAGCCATTGTTCAAATGGCCTGATGTTGCGTAAGGGGGTGATTGTGTTCAGGCATGAGAACGAAGTGACTTTGAGAGTGCCGACTCCAAACTGAATGCACACACTGGGGGGATTAAACATGTCCAATGGAAAAGGGGTTGCCGCAATGAATCCGCTTGCAAGACTGGAACGAATTCCGATTTGGCCGCACGGATCGAAATTATTGATTATGCTTGGGCTTGGCTATTTCTTTGCCTTCTTCGATATCACCAATGTGGCGTACGGAATTCCTGTCATCACCACACAGTTTCATTCATCCACGAACCTGGTGGCTCAGTCCATCAGCTTGAGTCTATACGGGTATATCGCAGGAGCTATCATCGTCGGTATTTTGAGTGACTATTTCGGCCGGAAAAAGGCTCTGCTCATTGGGATCGGGCTCTACACCATCGGGTCCTTTGCAACCGCCTTCAGCCCAAATGTGATTTGGCTGATTTCCTTTCGTTTCGTCGTCGGCATGGGCATTGGCACCATGATTACGCAGGTCTCTACGTACATGGGGGAAATTTCCCCTGCCGCTCTGAGAGGACGGTTCACGGGACTTGCCAACGTGTTTGCGTTCGCAGGACTCGCAGCCGTTCCGTTCGCGGCTCTCTGGTTGGTTCCCGAGTATGTCTGGGGTTGGCGGGTGTTGCTTTTCATCGGAGGCATCGGCGGGATTTTGATGCTGTTCATGTCCGGAGAACTCATTGAGTCGCCGCGTTGGCTGTTGATGAATGGACACTATGACAAGGCTGTCTCCCTTGTAGAAAAAATTGAAAACCAGGCCATTGCGAAGCTTGGCGACAAGAAACTGCCGCCCGTCATCGATATGCCTTTTGAAGAAAAGGCTCACGGGTTCCCTGTGCTGTCTCTCTTCAAGCCGCCCTACTTGCAGCGGATGGTGATTCTGCTCCTATACTGGATTCTCTGGTACACAGGAGACTACACCTATCTCGGCCTGGCGCCCACATTCCTGGTGGACAAAGGATTCAACTTGGCCAGCAGCATTGACTTTTCAGCCATTTCCGGCCTCGGGTTCATCGTGGGCGCCCTGTACGTCCTGTGGTTTGGAGATCGATTTGAGCGCAAGATTTCGCTTATCGTCATGGGGGTGATTGGCGGGGTCTCCATGATTGTGGTGGCGTTTGTGCCTTCTCCCGTCATGATCGTCATCGGCGGATTTCTGTTCACGACTACCATTGCCATGCTGTCGATTCTCGGTTATATCATCACTGCAGAGCATTTTCCAACACGGGCCCGCAGTTCCGGGTTGGCCATGTGTGACGGAATCGGTCATATTGGAGGCGCCATTTCCGCTCCACTCGCGCTCGCCATCTACGGTGTGTATGGATTCTCAGGTGCATTTTCAATGATGGGGCTCGTCACACTCGCATCCCTTCTCTTTATGGGATTCACCGTCAGAGCGACGAGGAAGTCTCTGGAGACCGTCACCGACGCGACGTACGAAGAGGTCGCCGCCATACAATCCTGAGGTGGGTGAAATGGGTGTGAGATCAGGGGAGTTGCGCACATGATTGCTGTCATTGGACTCGGAACGATCGGATGCAACCTTGCGGAGTGGATAGAAAAAAACGCTCTTGAGGTACGTTCATTCGATGCGAAGAATACGGCGGGCCAGCATCTCAAAGGGCGTTCTGAATCGCTCAACGAGACTGTTAAGCATGCGGATATCGTCTTTGAATGCGTGCCGGAGTCGCTTCCCATCAAGCAGCAAGTGCTCGCTGCCATCGAGGACGTCTGCCCTGCCTCCGCCATCCTGGCCAGCACGACGTCCGCTCTTTTACCATCCGCGCTCGGCAGGATGTTGCGCCGCCCTGAACGATTGGTCGTCGCACACGTGTGGAATCCTCCTGACCTGGTTCCGCTGGTAGAACTCGTTCCCCATCCCGCAATGGCTCCCGAGACTGTGCGTTCGATGCGTGAGTTTCTCGAAACGATCCATAAAATAGTGGTCGTTTTAGAAAACGAAATTGCCGGGTTCGTAGGGAATCGATTGCAATGGGCGCTGCTGAAAGAGTCCATCTCGTTGGTTGACTCGGGAATCGCGACGTTCCATGAAGTGGATGAGATTGTGAAACGGGGATTGGGCGCCCGCCTGGCTTCCCTGGGCCCGTTTACCGTGGCTGATTTGGGTGGACTCGACGTGTTCCTGTCGCTCTCAAAGTCCATCGAAAGAAACGAGGATGCGGCTTTGTCTTCGCCGCAACGATTCTTGGCCAGTCTTGTCGAGCGCGGCGACTTGGGCGCCAAGACCGGGAAAGGCTTCTACGAGTGGAGCGAGGAGAAAGTGAAGCTGGCAACGGAGCAACGGGACATTCTCCTGCGCCACCTGGCACAAACAAGCGATCAGGCAAGTGATCGGCAAGCGCTGGCCAATCCGGTACAGGCCGCTCCGCACAGTCGCTGTCCAGAAGGAACAAAACCAGATGAAAAGAGGATTTTATAATGAAAACCCGCGCTGCTGTATTGTACGAATTGGGATTTGAAAAACCTTACGCTCAAAGTGTTCCTTTACGGATTGAGACATTGGAGCTTGACGCCCCAGGATATGCTGAAGTACTGGTGGAGATCAAAGCGACAGGGTTATGTCATTCAGATCTGTCCGTTATTAACGGAAGCCGTCCGCGACCTGTACCCATGGCGCTGGGGCATGAAGCGGCAGGCCTGGTTGTTGAGACAGGGGATGGAGTCACAGATTTAAAGCCAGGAGATCATGTCGTCTGTACATTTGTTCCAAGTTGCGGTCAGTGCCTGCCCTGCCAGGAAGGGCGACCGGCACTCTGTGAACCAGGTGCTTTTGCCAATGCTCAGGGTACGCTATTGAGCGGAGAAAGACGGCTACACCACGAAAATCACGAGATTCAGCACCATTTGGGGGTGTCTGGGTTTGCTGATTATGCGGTAGTTTCCCGCCGTTCGCTGGTTAAAGTGGATCCGCAGGTTCCATTTGAAATGGTTGCCATGTTTGGCTGCGCAGTGATGACGGGGGTTGGCGCAGTGGTAAATACGGCCCGCATTCCATTTGGCAGCACCGTGGCGGTCGTGGGGTTGGGTGGTGTAGGGCTGAGCGCGTTGCTCGGGGCCGTTGCTGCTGGAGCCTCAAGAATCATCGCAGTAGATCTCAACCCTGAAAAACTGCAATTTGCAAATCGGATAGGAGCGACTCATGTTTTTGACTCGCGCGATCCTGAAGTTGTTTCCCTGGTCAGGGCTTTAACAGGCGGCGGGGTCGAGTATGCGTTTGAGACGGCGGGAGCCGTACCTGCTATGGAGGTTGCTTATGCCATAACGAGACGCGGCGGCACAACGGTTACAACTGGCCTGCCTCATCCCGACCATAAGTTCTCATTTCCTCCAGCCATACTGACCGCAGAAGAACGGACAATCAAAGGATCTTATTTGGGCAGTTGTGTGCCGGCGCGAGACATTCCTCGGTTTATTGAGTTGTATAAGCAAGGGAAGCTGCCGATTGATCGCCTGTTAACAGATACTCTGTCACTGGAGCAAATTAATGAAGGATTCGATCGCCTTGATCGCGGAAACGCCTCCAGGTTGGTTGTTGTATTTCCTTAGAAATGGAGGGAAATAGTCATGGCAACAACGCCAGTATTGGGTGGAATGACCGCAGTCGTGACCGGCGCCGCCAGCGGTATTGGGTTCGCTATCGCAAAGGCGCTTGCCTCGGCAGGCGCGAAAGTGGTGTTGTCCGATTTAAGGCCAGAAGCTGGACAAGAGGCCGCAGACCAGTTGCGGGCCAGCGGACTTGAGGTAAGGTCCTTTGCAGCCGATGCGAGTATGGAACAGGATATTACACGGCTTCTACATTATGCAGAAAAGGAATTTAACTCCTTAGACATATTGATCAACAATGCAGGCACACAGTTTGTTTCCAATATCGAGGAATTTCCTACGGAGAAATTTCGGCATATTATTGATCTCATGTTGGTCGGTCCATTCATTGCCACGAAGCATGTTTTCCCGATCATGAAGCGACAGGTATTTGGACGAATCATAAATATTGCTTCAATCAATGGCTTGGTTGGGTTTACCGGTAAAGCAGCGTACAACTCTGCGAAGCATGGTGTCATCGGACTGACGAAGGTGGCCGCGCTGGAGGGCGCGACCTGTGGGATCACGGTCAATGCATTGTGTCCGGGTTACGTGGACACTCCGCTTGTGCGCAATCAATTGGTGGATATCGCCAAGAATCGAGGCATTCCGTCGGAAAGAGTACTTGAGGAAGTCATCTATCCTCTGGTTCCGCAACGACGGCTGTTGTTGCCTGAGGAAATTGGGGATTATGCAGTTTTCTTGGCTTCTGAACAGGCAAGAAGCATTACTGGTCAGGCCGTTGTGATTGATGGGGGGTACTTGGCGCAGTAAGCGGCGCGACAGGGGGAGGGCGGGAGGCTGCCGGCCCCTCAAGCTTTTTTCGTACCCGAAGCGCAGCCAATCAGAAATAGCCGCGCCTTTCGCAATCGTTTCTCATGGACGCACTGACAAAACGGACTGTGGAAGTCGCTGCATGGATATTGACTCAAGTGTGTCATTCTATTTCCCTCTATGCGATTTGCGTGATAACAAGGTGTGCTGAAACAGGCCTCGTTCCTCCGGCGAGAGGAGTGATGGTTAGCGCTGTGGAATTTCCAGCAGGATTTCGTACAGTGAGTATTGAATTGATGGTTGTCGTTTGCACAAGAGCCATTCCTACTATCTGAGAAGTACCTGTTGCTCGTCCGACAACCGTATAGGCTAGGTCAGCGCCATTGAGAGTTAAAATCAGTTGGCCCGGTTCGGACACGCTCACCTGAAACAGGACCTGATAAGTGCCAATTGTAGCCAAGTTAAATGTACTGGGACCAGTACGGGCAATAGCAGTTCCGCTAGTAGGCCCATCTTGCGGAAAACTTACGTCTGTACCGGGAGCAACTGTTGCTGCATTATCAGGAGGCATCAACGCAAAGAAATCTGCAAAGCTTAATACTCCTCCCGCCGGCCCTGCCGGTCCCGTAGCTCCTGTTGCTCCTGTTGCACCTGTTGCTCCTGTTGCTCCTGTTGCTCCTGTTGCTCCTGTTGCTCCTGTTGCTCCTGTTGCTCCTGTTGCTCCTGTTGCTCCTGTTGCTCCTGCCGGCCCTGCCGGTCCTATTGCTCCCGTTGCACCTGTTGGCCCTGCTGGTCCTATTGCTCCCGTTGCACCTGTTGGCCCCGCTGGTCCAGCCGGTCCTATTGCTCCCGTTGCACCTGTTGGCCCCGCTGGTCCAGCCGGTCCTATTGCTCCCGTTGCACCTGTTGGCCCCGCTGGTCCAGCCGGTCCTATTGCTCCCGTTGCACCTGTTGGCCCCGCTG
>JAKADD010000046.1 GCA_021820825.1 Bacillota bacterium | reverse complement strand
GATTCGCGATATGGCGCAGTTGGCAAAGGTGTTTGTCTACTCGCCCAACCTCGGCGAGCTCGGTGAGCTGACTGGTACGGAGATCACAGACAGTGACGCGCTGCTCTGCGCGGTGGATCGATTGCGCGGACGGCTTCTGCAAAGCGGCCAGGCGGATGGGTCGATGTGCACGCTGTTTGTCAAGATGGGAAAACATGGATCGACGATCGTCCAGGGTGATGGGCGGTGCCTTGTAGTGCCTGCGCTGGCGGTCGCCGCCGTCGACGCCACGGGTGCGGGCGACGTGTATCTGGCGGCGCTGGCGGCGGCCCTTGAGTCGGGCAGTGACGCATTGCAATCCGCGCGGTTCGCGAACTGCGCCGCCGGGTTGTCGACGCTGGTTCGCGGGGTGGCCAATGCGTGCCCAGGGCATGCGGAGGTCATGGCTGAGTTGGCCGCGAGGGAAGCGGCTCATGAGTGGATGGAACCACTGGAACTGACGCCTGGGATGCGGCTGCGACTGGACAACAATTGAACAGGTGTACACAATCCGATGGACGTGTGGCGCATGGAGTATACATGGCAGCAGTGTGGCGGCAGATGTGTGCGGGTTCTGGCATGACTCTAAAAATCAACAAGGGAGGTTGTTTTGTTGATCCATGACCTCTGGAACGACGAAGCGGCAAGAGATTTGGACACAGTGTCATCACTACGATATCGTTCCAACCTGCTGGGGGCGGATCGCCGCGTAGCCAATTGGGGCGGGGGCAACACGTCAAGCAAGGCGGCAGTGACCGATTTTAAGGGCGAAGCGCAGCAGACGCTGTACGTGAAGGGCAGCGGATCGGATCTGGCGACGATCACGGAGCGCGGATTTACGGCCCTGCGTCTTGTTGACGTGCTGCCGTTGCTGGAACGTGCATCGATGTCGGATCAGGAAATGGTGGACTATCTGTCTCACTGCGTCACAGGGCCCGGCTTCCCGCGGGCGTCCATTGAGACGTTGTTGCACGCGTTCTTGCCCTTTAAGGAAGTGGACCACACGCATCCCGACGCGATTATTGCCCTGTGTTGCGCACTGGGCGGACGCGAGATTGCGGAGCGGCTGTATGGCGGCGAGGCGATCTGGATTCCCTATCAGCGACCGGGTTTTGCGCTCGCTAAGGAGGTGGCGCTGGCAGTGCGCGACAATCCGCAGGCGCGCCTTGTGCTGCTGGGTAAACACGGTCTCATCACTTGGGGCGACACGTCTGCAGAGGCGTATCGCAATACGCTGTGGGCGATCCGGCGGGCGGAGGACTATCTTGCTGGTCAGATGGAGGGGAAGGCGCCATTTGGCGGCCAACGGGTGGAACCGCTGGCGGCGGCGACCCGTGACGACCTGCTGTTTACGGTGCTTCCGGCCATACGCGGCATGGTATCGCAGGGCAAGCGGATGATTCTGCGCTATGACGGCTCTCCAGAGGTGATGGAGTTTGTCTGCGCCAGTGACAGCAGGCGACTGTCCCAGGTGGGCGCCGCTTGCCCGGATCATCTCGTTCACACTAAACGGACGCCGCTGTTTGCGGACTTCACCCCCGGTGAGAGCGCGGACGTGCTGGTGGGGAGGCTGCGGGAGCAGATGGCGGAGTACGTGTCCGCGTACAGAGGATATCAGGAGCGTTACAGAGATCCGGGCGACCCTGAGGGCGATCCCTATCCAAGGGTCCTGTTGATCCCGGGGGTCGGCATGATCACGACAGGCAGGTCAGATGAGATGGCGGATGTCAGTGCGCAACTGTATCAGCGCGCCATTGAGGTGATGAAACGGACAACTGCCGTTGACGAGTTTGTCTCGCTCACAGAAGCAGAAGCATACGCCGTGGAATACTGGCCGCTTGAGCTTTACAAGATGACGCTGGCGCCCCCGGAACGGGAATTTTCCCGCCGCGTCGTCTTTGTCACCGGGGGAGCGGGGGGCATTGGCAAGGCGAGCGCGGAACGGTTTTTGCAAGATGGCGCGCATGTCGTCATCGCTGATCTAAACGCAGAGGGAGCGCAGACAGCAGCCGCTGAAGCGCAGGTCCGGCACGGTGCGGGACGCTGTTTTGCGGTGAGCCTTGATGTGACCAGTGAGGACAGTGTGCGAAAGGCGTATGAGCAGACGGTCAGGCGCTATGGAGGCGTCGACATCGTTGTGTCCAATGCAGGGATCTCCACGTCGCATCCTGTGGATGAGACAACGCTGGACGAATGGCAACTCAATATAAATGTGCTGGCCACCGGATATTTTCTGGTGTCGCGCACGGCCGTTTCACTGTTCAAGCAGCAGGGAACAGGCGGCAATCTCGTCTTTGTGGTATCGAAAAACGGTCTGTATGCGGGGAAAAACGTGGCCGCGTACAGCGCTTCCAAAGCGGCTGAACTGCATTTGGCGAGATGTCTTGCCGAAGAGGGCGGCGCGTATGGAATCCGGGTCAACTCTGTGTGTCCGGACGCCGTGTTGCAGGGATCGGCCATCTGGACTTCAGAGTGGAAGGAGGAGCGCGCGAGCAACTATGGCATCGCGGTGGATGAACTGGAAGGATTCTACCGTGATCGCACGACGCTCAAGGTGAGCGTATTTCCTGAGGACGTCGCCGAAGCTATTGCCTATTTCGCGTCGAGTCGGGCGGCCAAGACGACGGGATGCATATTGACAGTAGATGGTGGTGTGGTCGGCGCGTATACCAGGTAGGGGGTTCAGTCGTGGGTGACACGAACTTTTTTTCCGAGCAGGAGGAGCGCGGTGTCGACGTGACACGGGCGCAGGAGTTCCTTACCCGTTTCCAGATCGAGACGCCGTCCTGGGGATACGGGGATTCCGGCACTCGGTTCAAGGTCTTCAAGCAGGCGGGCGCGCCGCGCACGCCGCTGGAAAAACTTGAAGACGCGGCTGTTGTCAATCGCCTGACAGGGGCGTGCTCGCGGGTCGCCATCCATATTCCCTGGGATCGGGTGGAGCAGTATGAAACTTTGCGGGAGTTTGCGCAGGGGTTGGGGCTGACGATTGGGGCCGTGAATCCGAATCTGTTTCAAGATGACGATTATCGGTTGGGGAGTGTATGCCACCCGGACATGCGCGTACGCGAGAAAGCGGTCGCGCATGTCGAAGAATGTATTCGGGTGGCGGAAGAGGTGGGATCGGACGCGATCAGTTTGTGGCTGGCCGATGGCACCAATTATCCCGGACAGGATGACTTTCGGGCGCGCAAACACCGTTTGCTTGAAGCGCTGTTCCGTGTATACGGAAAACTGCCGTCTGGAATGCGCCTGTTGATCGAGTATAAGTACTTCGAACCCGCATTTTACCACACCGACATTCCCGACTGGGGAACGGCTCTGTTGCTGGCGCAGCGTCTGGGGCCACAGGCGCAGGTGCTGGTGGATTTGGGCCACCATCCGCAGGGCGCCAATGTCGAACAGATCGTGATCAATCTGCTGGATGAAGGGAAACTCGGCGGTTTTCACTTCAACTCACGGCGTTATGCGGATGACGATCTGATCGTGGGAGCCGCCGATCCTTATGAACTCTACCTGATCTTTGCGGAATTGGTGAAAGCTGAGTTTGTGCATACCGATTTGCGGAACGATGCGCGCAGGATTGCCTACATGATTGACCAGAGTCACGCGATTGAGCCGAAGATACCGGCGCTGATCCGGTCCATCATGAATGTACAAACGGCGCTTGCGAAGGCGCTTCTGATCGATTTTCGGGCGCTTGCGACGGCTCAGGCCAGTGGTGACGTGTTGGCTGCGGAGGGTGTCATGCGCGACGCGTTTGAACTGGATGTTCGTCCGCTGCTGAGGCGAGTGAGGGAAGTCGTGGGTGCGCCGCCTGATCCGCTGCAGGCGTATCTGCACAGCGACCACCCTCAGCGCATCCTGGCGCGCGGCGTGGGCGGGCAAGGCTGGTACTGACCAGGTTGCGCAGGCGGCCCCCGCTAGGCTTCGATGACACGGACTCCGTTGTCCGCGAACCACGCGGTGTACACCTCTGGCAGCGGAGCGTCGGTGACGACGGCGCTGACCTGTTCGAGAGAAGCGATGCGGGCAAAGCCCTCCTGGTCGAATTTGCTGTGATCGACCACAAGAATCGACTGATCGGCGATGGACATGAGCTTTTGTTTGATGTGCGCCTGCATGTCGTTGGCGTCGCTGATGCCGCGTTCGATGCTGAGTCCGCGACAGGAGAAGAAAAACTTGTTGACATGGAACTGTTCGACAAACTTTTCAGCCATGGAGCCGCCGTAGGACAGCGATCGGGGCAAGAGGCGACCACCGCAGGAGATCACTGTGATGGCTTCGCGTTCGCATAGATCCATCTGCACGCCAATCGAATAACTCAGGACCAGATGTGGTTCATTCGGCATGATTCTGGCCATTTGCAGGATCGTGGTGCTGGCGTCCAGGGCGAGCGAGTCGCCCGACTCAATGAGCGTGAGGGCCGTACGCGCCAACTGAGTTTTGGCGCTCAGGTTACGGACTTCACGCTCAGCGAACGGGGCTTCCATCTCGTTGACGTTGGCGGGGATCGCGCCGCCGTGAATGCGGCTTACCTGTCCAGTGCTCTCCAACTTCTCCAGATCACGCCGGATCGTCTCTTCGGTGACGGACAGTGCGTGGGAGAGATTCGATACCTTCACGAGTCCTTGCTGCGCTAACATGCTGATGATCTTACGATGGCGTTCAATGGCGAGCATGGGAATGGCCTCCTGGTTATAGTGAGATTCCGTCTTGATGTGTTAATTTCTTTGCTAGTACGGAATCGTCGTTGTTTGATTGACGGTGTTCAATTCTATTATAGCAAAGGAAAATGCACACGCACAATCGCCTGAAACTGCATCAAAGCATTGATTTACAACTGATTTGACACCTATGCGACGGCGCTTCAAGCGGCAAACAAAGGAATTTTTTTGACTGTATACCTGCATTATTGTTGAATAAAGTTTGATAATATGAGATCAATTCAGCGTTGGGCGGAGGGGTATCGATGAATGGGTATGGATCGGACGATGTGCGCCAACAACTGTGCCGGATTGCCGGAAAACTGTGCCAACGCGGTCTGGTGGCAGGTCCCGGCGGCAACATCAGCGCTCGCGAAGGTGGATCGATGTTCATTTCGCCATCGGGGTATGCGCTTGATGATGTCACGCCGGAAGGCTGGGTGGAGGTGGATGTCCAAAGCGGCGCCGTGGTTAGCGGCGCGCGGCCTTCCTCGGAGGTGTTGATGCATCTGCAACTCTACCGGAAGCGCCCGGATGTCCATGCGATTGTGCATACGCATCCGGTATACTGCATCGGGGTGATCAGCGCCGGCCGCGATATTCCGGTCATGTTTGCGGATCACACCGCCCTTTTGGGGGAACTTCCCTGTCTTGACTATGTGCTGCCGACTTCGGCGGAACTGGCGGACAGAGTGGAACAGGCGATCGGCACAGCCGCCGGCGTCCTGTTGCGCAACCATGGGGCCGTCACTGTGGGCGCCACATTGAAGGAAGCGTATTTCCGTACGGAAATTCTCGAGGATGCGGCGAAGGTCTTTGTGATTGCGAGTCTCGTGGGTGCGCCGCGGGTGCTCAGCAGCGCGGAATGCGCCGAAGTGCAGGCGCTGGAATCCGAAGAGTACCGGGTTGGTCTATTGCAGCGGATGAAGGGGTAATGCGCATGTTAGCAGCCGGCATCGATGTGGGTACCCAAGGTGTGCGCCTGATTGTCGCCGACGATGCGGGGAACATCATGGCGCAGGCGGAACGGATTTTCCCGCTTGCGCCCACGGCGCGCTCGCAGGCGGCGGGGCGTATGGAGCAGGATCCGGGAGAGTGGTGGAATGGTGTCAGGGCGTGTGTCGCAGAGGCGCTGGCAGCGATTCGCATGAAGGGCTTTACGGCGGCAGACATTGTAGCGATGTCCATTTCATCCACATCTGGAACTGTCATTGGCGTAACGGAACAGGGAGAACTGCGAACGCCTGCGATTATGTACAATGATACGCGCACAAGCGCTGAAGCAGTCATGTGCAACCAGGCGTTGGAAAATCTGACGGGCCGTATGGGCTATCGCTTTTCGACGTCGTTCGGTTTGCCAAAGATCGTGTGGCTGTCGAGGCATGTCAAGGATCTGCCAAGGTGGCGGTATGTGCATGCTGCGGACTTTATTGTGGGCAGATTGACAGGACGGTATGACGTGACGGATGAGGCAAATGCGCTCAAGTCCGGCTACGATCTGCTGCGCGGTGAATGGCCGCCGGAACTGGAACGTGATCTTGGCCTCGATATCACACAGTTGCCTCGGGTTGTATCCTCCGGAACGCCGATCGATCACGTGAGCAAAAGAGTGGCTTCGGAACTCGGGTTAAGCGCGAGGACTATTGTCGTTGCGGGTATGACTGACGGAGTCGCTTCGCAAATTGCGGCGGGCGCTGTGAAACTCGGCGACTGGAACTCGACGCTCGGCACCACGCTTGTGATTAAGGGTGTGACTCAGAAATTGGTGGTTGACAGGCAGCGACGGCTCTACAGTCACAGGCATCCCATGGGCTGGTGGATTCTTGGCGGCGCAAGCAACACGGGCGGCGAGGCGATCGAGAGGCGGTTTGGCAGGGCGCAACTTGCTGAGCTTGATGAGCAGATCGCGACCGTGACGCCTTCGGGGGTGGTGCTCTACCCGCTTGAGGGAAGGGGTGAACGATTCCCCTTTCTGGCCCCCTTGGCGGAACGTTTTCGACTCGGAACGCCGGCGAACGACGCCGCAGACTACGCTGCACACCTGGAGGGTGTGGCGTATGTGGAACGGTTCTCGTACGACGTGATCCGGGAGTTGGGGGTGGCGCGTTCGGATATCATCTTGGCTTCGGGCGGCGGCGCCAAGAGTCGCGTGTGGCTGCAGATTCGCGCGGATGTGCTGCAGCGGACGTTTGTGCCCGCATTGCGCGTGGATGGGGCGATGGGCAGCGCGATCAACGCGGCGGCGACCAGTGTCTTTGGCGATCTGTTAGAGGCGGTCGCTCACATGGTTACCTATGGGAATCCTGTGGAGCCGCGCCGGGGGATGGCCGTCCGTTATGATGAAATCTATGGGCGATTTGTGGAGGAACTGGAGAAGCGGGGTTATGTGCAGTGACTGTGGTAGACGGGAATGGGAGGTGGCTGGGGTGATTTATCTGGTCCGTCATGGACAGACGGAGTGGAATGCTGACGGCGATCGTTTCTGCGGATCCTCGGATATTTCTCTGAGCAGCGTCGGTTTGCTGCAGGCGCAGCGACTGGGTCGCTTGCTTGGCGCAGTATCGCTGGCGGCGGTTTACCACTCGGGTATGCAGCGGTCGCGGGACACCGCCGCGGCCATTGTGCGCGAGCAAGGGGGAGCAGGCGGTGCAGGGGGCGCAGGCGGCAGCGCCCTTGACAGAGACAGCGCGGATCATGCCTTAGCTGTGAATCCCCTTGTTGGGAGAGAGTCGCCAGCCGTGGCGCAAGAGACAAACGCGGCGCTCATGGAGGAACGGGATTTTCGCGAAGTGGACTTTGGCGCATGGGAGGGTCTCAGCAAGCAACAGGCGGCGGTTTGCGATCCGCAGATATATGCGGCGTGGCTGTCGCAACCGGGTACGACTGCCATCCCAGGTGCGGCTCAAGCGGCGGCGGCGCAGCGGCGAGCTCTCGCGGCCATCAGGAGAGTGGCGGCGCGCCATGGCGCGGAACACGTGGCCATCGTTGGGCACAGCACATTGAATCGTCTGCTGTTGACCGGACTGCTGGATGCGCCGATCGATTCCTACAGACGGATCGTGCAGTATAACGCCTGTGTCAATATGATCGCTGTACATGGCGACGCCGTGCACATTTACGGGGTCAATATGACGACTCTTCCAACCGCTTTTTAAGGAGGCAATGTTGGTGTCCAGTGGTCTGTCCAGGGTTGTCGCTGCAGATTTCGGAGCTGGCAGCGGTCGTGTATTTTCAGGCGCCTATGATGGCGGCACGTTACAGCTTGCGCAGATTCATCGCTTCATCAATGAGCCGGTCAGACTGGCCGGATTTCTGTATTGGAATTTTCCGCGACTGTTCCAGGAACTGCTCTATGGACTTGGTCGAGTCGCCGCCGATGGACCTGTACAATCCATCGGAGTGGATACGTGGGGGCTTGATTTCGGTCTGGTCGGCGCGGCGGGGGATCTGCTCGCATTGCCTGGCCATCATCGCGATGAGCGCAATGCCCTCGGGATGAATCACGTGCTCGCGCACCATACGCGTGAGCGTATCTTTCGCAGTACAGCGATTCAGTTTATGCAGGTGAATTCTCTGTATCAGCTTGCAGTGATGCAAATGCAGCGTCCGTATCTGCTGGAGGCTGCGCAGCATTTGCTGTTCCTGCCGGACTTGTTTCATTATTTTCTTACTGGAATCATCGTGTCTGAGTATACGATCGCGTCGACGTCGCAACTGCTTGATGCACAGACAAAACACTGGGACGCCGCGCTTATCGCGGAGCTCGCATTTCCGCATCGGCTGTTTGGCGAGATCGTGCATCCGGGAACGCTGCTCGGAACGCTGCGCCCCGATCTAATCGACGCGCCCGGTATGGCAAACGGTTTTGCGCATACCAGAGTGATTGCGGTCGGCACGCATGACACCGCATCGGCGGTTCTGGGAGCGCCAGCGCAGGCAGGGAGTCGGTTTGCCTACATCTCGTGTGGCACATGGTCGCTGATGGGGGCGGAGATCACGCAACCAATCAGGGATGACAGGGCGCTGCGTCTGAACGTCAGCAATGAGGGTGGGGTCGAGGGCAGCATCCGGCTGCTGAAAAATATCATGGGGTTATGGATTTTGCAGGAGTGCGTGCGCAACTGGAACGCCGCTGGGCTCACTGTGACGTACGAGTCGCTGTTGCGTCAGGCGGAGGAGTGTCGGGCGTTTCAGTCCTATTTTGATCCTGACGATGTCGAATTTCTTACTCCCGGCAATATGGTCGCGCGCATTCAGCGCTGGTGCCGCGAACGCGCCATACTGCCTCCGCAGTCGCCAGGGGAGGTTACGCGGTGCATTCTGGAGAGTCTGGCCTGCAAGTATCGAATGGTGCTCGCACAGTTAGAGGATGTGCTGGGCTATGAACTTTCTGTCATTCACCTGGTGGGCGGCGGCGCAAACAATCGCTTGCTGTGTCAGTGGACGGCCAATGCGACGGGTAGACTGGTGGTGGCCGGACCGGTTGAAGCCACAGTGTTTGGCAATATGGCCATGCAGTTGCAAGCGTCCGGCGAGGTGAACGGCAGGGCGGAGATGAGAGACGTCGTCCGCCGTTCCGCGCACTTGACAGAATATGAACCTTGCGATCAGGATATCTGGACAGCGCAGTACGGCGTGTTTGCGACGGGTATCTAGCATCTGCCAGCCGCAGGCGACCGGACAGGGAATTGCCGCGGATGCGCCGATGGATGCTGCCCGTTGCGTCATGAATTATTTGGCGAGGATCACGGTTGTGATCGAATACGGCGACAGGCTCAACACCAACTGCTTTGTGTGAACGGCCTCCTGATGGAATGCGATGGCTTTGCTGGCCTCGCCATAGCGGTAGACGGCAACAGTCTTGCTATGCTGCTGCTGTGGCGGGAGCGGGAGTGTGATGCGGTACGTCGTGGTTGGACTCTTGTTAATGAACATGACCGCCAGCCGACCGCCTTTTTGTATGACCGCATGGACGGCCACAAGAGGCTGCGTGGATGTGGCCTGGACCATCTGATCGCCCGGTTGCGCCAGGATGTGCACCATCTGCATTCCATAATACGCAGGAAATGGGGTTTCTGCAGGCGGTTCCGACACACTGCCGCTCGTTGTTGCGCTGGAAAGAATGCCGTAATCGCCGTATGATTTGTTTCCGTAGAGCGATTTGCTGTTATTGGTTCCGGTCACGGCGCCGTTGTGCACCGCCCACCAGTCCACGTTGGCGACGCCGTTTTGCAGCCATGTCATGTAGTCGTCGGCGAGGAACAGCGCATTGACCAGACTGACGGTCTGTTTGCCGGGGTTGAACGAAACCGAATTTGTTTCCGTCAGGAGCACCTGAATATTTTTGGCGTGCGGTCCGCAGTAGTGAGCGATTTCCAAACGCAGTCTAGCCATCATGGTCGGGATTGCAGCCGTGGCGTGAAGCAGCCCGGCGTCTGATTCCTGACCTGGATTCTGGGGATACCAATGAATGATTACAAAATTGATGTGTGATTTTACAATCGACAGAACGGTCCGGTTCCAATGGGGTGTCTTGCCGTTTGGCCACACGCCGGGAATGGTCAGGACCACGCCGATTTTGATATGTGAATCGACGGACTTCATCGCCGTGATGAATGCGAGGGCATTCTTGGCGTACGCCGCAGGTCCCTTCTTGTGATGCAGGTCTTCCTCCCAGTTCGCGCCGTACGTGCCGTTTCCATAGACTTCATTGCCGATTTCCCAATATTGAATATTGTCTTTCTGCGTCACGTTCGCGTATTTGACCCAGGCGGCCGCTTCAGCCGGACTGCCGCCGCCAGTGCCTGTTGCGTTTGATCCGTAGTTCACGGTGATCAGCGCCTGGCCGCCCACCTTATGCACGACGCCCATGAAGGCGTCAAACGTATCGCTTGGATCCACATAACCCGCTGCGCCGGGCGTCAGAGTGTTTTGTTGCCAGTGATAGATGTCGGCGTCGGAACCGCCGGGAAAGCGCAAAACGGTGACCCCGACCTGCTGTAGCAGATGAGGGAGGTTGCCAGCCAGCAGATAGGGGTCCCAAATGGCTGTATTGACGCCAATCGAGGTGTTTGTAATGGCGCCGAGTCGCCGGTTCGCATTGACGGTGACGCGGGCGGTCGCAATCGCGGCGCTGGAACTTTTGACGGCCGCCTGGGCTGACGCTCCGAACGGGAGCAGACTGACGGATGCGCTGGCGGCGGTGGCGACGATGATTGCGGCGACGGCGGTTGTTTTGCGGCGGGTGTGGTTCATGGCAGCTGCGGCCTCCTGGGATGCTTGCGTAAATGATCGGAACAAAAATTATCGAAAGCGTTTTCTGTCGCTGCTTTATTCCTAACACGTCACGATTCTGCTGTCAAGCCGGAATGATGGACTAATTTTCGGGATAGACTGTCATGTCTGAGTTTTGCGAAGCAAAATCT
>JAKADD010000045.1 GCA_021820825.1 Bacillota bacterium | reverse complement strand
GCGCAGTACTACGCTCATTGCGTGACTGACGTCGAGGGGGTTCATTTCCTGGATGAGTTCGGCATTCCCGAAGCCATGTGGCATCTGCAGGTCAGGGGCTTTCCGGCCATCGTCACCATGGACGCGCATGGCAACAGTCTGCACGCGGATGTGCTGAACAGTTCAAAGAAAAAACTGGAGGCGTTTGCGGAACCCGTGTTCAGTTAGTCTTATAGAAATGGCCAAAGGGGCGACAGCACAAGCTCTCCAAGTTTTTGCGCCAATGGACGCCTCAGCCATTCGTCAAGGCGCAGTTCGCGACAGTGTTGCAGATCGTCGAAAAACACCTGTTCCATTTGCTGGGCCATGGCAGGGTGAACAAATTCGATGTTGAGCTCGTAATTGCCTACCAGGCTGAGCCGATCAAGGTTAGCTGTACCCACGGTTGTCCAGGCGCCATCGATCGTCGCCGTTTTTGCGTGGATCATGGCGGCCTGGTATAAAAAAATGCGAATTCCCTGCCGCAGACACTCGGTGAAATAGGTCCGCGCCAGCCAGTCGGCCAGCAGATGATTGGATTCTTCCGGCACCATGAGGCGCACATCGACGCCGCGCCGGGCAGCGAGAATCAGCGAACTGAGGACGTGACGATCCGGAATAAAATAGGGCGTGGTCAGGAGCACGCGTTCTTTTGCAAGGTCGATCGCCTCTATATACATGGAACGGATAGGAAACATGAGTCGTTTGGGGTCATTCGCATACAGTCTCATGTGAGGCAGGAGAGACGCTGATGGTTTCGGCAACTGTCGCTGTCCATCAACATGTTCATTCCAGAAGTCGACAAACGAAGAATAGAGATTCCTGGCGGCGTCTCCTTCGATTCGAACATGCGTGTCCCGCCACTTCGCTCCGTACAGGTCACCGATGTTATAGCCGCCGCTGTACCCGATTTTTCCGTCGATCACCAGCAGTTTGCGGTGGTCGCGGGCAAGATTGCGGGGATCAAAAACATCCCAGAGGCGCAGCCACGCCCTGTATCGGAGCAGGTTGATCGGCGAAGGGAATTTTTTGAATTCCCGCGGCACCACAAGATTGGAAAAATCATCGAAGATGGCGTACACCTGAACGCCATCCTGTGCTTTTAGCAAGATTGCCTCCTTGATTTCGGATCCGATTGTGTCTCCTTTCCATATGAATGATTCAATGCAAATGGAATCATTTGCCGCCCGAATATCGGCGAGCATCGATTGATACAGGGTGACGCCATACGTATAGACCTGCACACGACTCTGTCCAATGGCGATCTCGGGAAGGCGCAGGTGCCCCAGAGTGACGCTGGCCCGACGGCGCCGAAAGCGTGTGCTGAAGGCCGAACTTGCAACAACGATGATCTGGAGAGCCAGGATGATGGCGACAGCCATAAAAAAACCGTCTTCGAGGCGCGCCGTGAGAGACATGTTGTCATCGCTCCTTAACGCAATCCTGAACCACACCAGTCTACCGTATATTTCTACATACTGTCAAAGAGTGAGTGTCTGTTGGGCGCCTGCCAGAGTGATTCCGCTCTTGGCAGAAAGGTGGTTTTGCGCTGGCCGTCAATCGGCGGCGCGCTGGTCGCGGGATGCCGGCGCGCGCAGATTTTGCATGGCCTTTGCCGCCTGTGTCAGCACCCGGTGGCGGGCGTTGTCGTCGCGATCGAACACCTGCAGAGTGACAACGACCGAATAGGCGGCGGGGTACAGGTCAGCCACCATAACTTTTGGACCGGGCGCGCCTTGCGACGGGAACTCATGCGCGAGGGCTTCTGTAAGGTGTTCAACCAGGACGCTCGGATCATAGTCGTAAGACACATCAAAGCGCACGCGCAAAAGGTGCGAACTGTACCTGGACCGATTTTCGATGATGGCCTGCACGAGAATGCCGTTTGGGATTACCTGGGGATATTCTTCGGGCGTTTCGAGCAGTGTGTACATGAGGTTAATGTCCTTTACACGGCCAGAATAAATGGGGCGCATGGCTTCGTGTGGAAAACTGGGCATCAGAATTGGATACTGCCAGGTGATGAATGAAATCGAATCGCCCACGCGAAACGGATGAAAAATCACGATCCATATCCCTGCGATCAGGTTCGAAAACATCGTCTGTCCTGCGAGTCCTATGATGACAGTCAAAAAGGCGCCGCCAAAGACAACGCTGGAAAGGCCGACGCCCACCGCGCCCAAGGCGGCGAGCGCGACCAACACGTAGAGCAGCAGGCGTGTCGCGTAACGGACAGTTGTCGCCGATTGCGGTCCGAGTCTGTCCACGGACAGGCGAAACACATGCCCTTCCAGAACCTTCGAAACGACGAAACCGATTGTCAAAACGAGCGCCAAACGGAAAATCTGCACAAATCCGAGCGGCACATTTTTGAGCAGACCAGCTCCGGGACCCACCAGAATCGTAATGAGAATTCCCGCAATGATCAACAGTACAAGCCAGGACAGCGTTTTTTTCCACTTGGTCTTTCTCGGGTCGCCGCCCGAATTGGTTGACGGCATGCCGGTTCCTCCCTCGGGGCAGATTCATGGCGCGGTCTTACACATCGATCATGCTGATCTCGTCAGGCAGTTTGACTTTCTCTACATTGCCACGAAACAGCGAAATGAGCAAGGCGATCACGCCAAACAGTGAAACGCCAATGAATGTCCAGTGAAATCCGCTGATCAGCGGTGCGGGAGGAGAGTTGTGCGGCGTAAAGTGGTAAATCAGAATGACACCCTGAAAAATGGCGAACGCGTAGGCGATTCCGACACTCTGACCGAGTGACCGAGCCATATTCAACATACCCGAAGATACGCCCAACTGATCGCGGGGGGTGCTTCCCATCACGGAACTGTTGTTGGGCGGAGTGAAAACGCCCATGCCCACACCGACAAAGAACAGCGCGACGATAATGTACGGAAGTCCTGTTTGATCATTGATAAAGACGAGCAACCCCGTTCCCAGCGTGGCAATGGCCATTCCCGCGACGGTGGGGATCTTGGATCCCAGTTTGTCGGCGAGGGTGCCGGCTATAGGCGTCAGCAACATCATCCCGATTGGCAGGGGAGTGGTCAGGAGGCCCGACTGCGATGACGGTTTCTTGAGCACGAGTTCAAAAAAATAGGGGATGATGTAGAGTACGCCATACATAATCCCATAGGACAGTGAACCGGTGATGTTGCCCCATGTAAGTTGGGGGATTCTGAACAGGCCCAGGTCAATCAGTGGTGAAGAGTGCCGTTTTTCTTGCAGGACAAACAGGAACGCAAGAGCTATGCCAACCACAAAAT
Source organism: Bacillota bacterium (assembly GCA_021820825.1). Next base: position 7,878 of record JAKADD010000045.1, on the reverse strand, counting down.
AGCCAAGAATCACAGGCGATGCCCATCCCTGATTATTCCCCTGATTCAGCCCGAGCAGCAACAGCACAAGACTGGCTGCCAAAATGGCGGCTCCTAGAAAATCGAATTTTTTCCACAGTTCTGCTGTGGATGCTGCCAACTGCTTGTCGCGGGGAAGAATCATGGCCGCCAGCGTCGTGCCGATAATGCCGACCGGCACATTTACATAGAAGATGGAGCGCCAGCCGAAAACTCCGATCAGCAGACCGCCGATCGCCGGGCCAAGGGACAGGCCCACAGCCAGGGCGGAGCCCTGAATCCCAATTGCTTTTCCGCGCACTTTTTCCGGAACGGCGGCAGTGACGATCGCCACGCTGTTTGCCTGCAGCATTGTGGCGCCAATGCCTTGCAGAACCCGCGATGCAATTAGAAAGCCAAGGGTGGGGGCTGCTCCGCAGAGCGCCGATCCAATAATAAACACGGTAAATCCAATGGTATATAAGGGTCTTCTGCCTACGATGTCGGCGATTCTGCCAAACATGGCGAGCAGTGCGGTGAGCGTCAGTAAATAGGCGAGGGCGACCCAGGCGCTGGCACTCACGTTGACGTTAAATTGCTGGTCAATCGTTGGGAGCGCCACGGTGATGATGCTGCCGTCAAGAGCGGCCATAAACGCCCCGATACACACAGTCGCCACAACAAACCAGTGATAATTATTCTTTTCTGTAAAAAATGATAATGGCAAGGCATGTTTCAGTGTACTGGAATGGTCATTCATGGTGTTGACCCAAGCTGATCCGCTTGGGATCCCCCCTTTAACGAGTCTGGAATGGCTTTTCTGGTCAAACGCACCCTGTATTCGTAAGCATCGCCGCGATAACTCGCCACGGAGAATTCGATAGGGTGGCCACTGCGGTCTCTGGTCGTGCGTGTAATCTGGATGATGGGGCTGCCGAGCGAACATCCGAGTTTGTGGACAATGTCCGGCGTCGCCGCCTCAGCGCGGATGACCTGCTCCCCAGACGCGATGGTTACGCCTTCTGCTTCCAGGACTGCATAAATCGGCGAATGCCTGAGCAGTTCCTCAGACAAAAACTGGCGCATGTTCTGTGGCAGATAGCTTTCGTCAGTGAAAATCGGTTCTCCGTGTTCTCCAATGGTGCGGGTCACTCTAAGGACGGGCGTCGAGACCGGGATGCGAAGATGGGTTGCGGCGGCGATGTCTGCCGCAATAATGTCAACCTTTAAATCAATCAGATAAACTTGATGCCCAAGAAAATCCAACTCTTCCTTGAAACCGTACAGCGGCGAGGAAGACAGAAGATGTTCCGGTCTGGCTACAAACGTACCGCGCCCCTGGCGTCTGATGAGGTCGCCGGAAGCCACAAGATCCAGGACGGCTTGCCGCACTGTGGTGCGTGAGACGCCGTGGGCCGACATCAGTTCCTGTTCAGTTGGAATCATGGTGCCTTCAGGCCATTCGTTGGACGCGATCCTTTCCAGCAGCCACGATTTCAACTGTAGATACAGAGGAAAGCCGGCCCGTGTCATCGTCATGATCTCACCTCCGGTTTATCTCTCCAAGGTCATTGCGACGTTACATCGTTATAACGTTTGTTCCTATTGTACTCGAAAGTTGATTCGAAGCGGTTGTCGAATTTGTGAAATATGTAAGAGACCCGTGTTAACGGGTCTCAGTTGTTACTTTGCGCGATCAGGCGCAGCAGTGGCCGCATACTCGGAAGTTATCCCTGTTCTGCGCCGAACGATCTCCCATGTTGCGATACCTACGCCTGCTCCGAGGAGCAGGGCCGGAAACGCACCCATCGTCGATTGCCTGCGTATCGGTCTCCCAACACCACGCGTGACGTTTTGCATCAATTCCCACATGGTCGCATCACCCCCGTTTATAGCATGCGCCGTAACCGGGCGGCCATGCATTCGCGGCGGAGAGTTGATTGTTCCAGAACAGACGCGATATGGTACACTGGCCCCATGGAACATGAACATCGCTGTGACCAAGGGGGAATTGCCGAGTGCGTGACCACAGATCGCAACAACTTGCCCGCACCATCGTTCAGTATGCATGCGCCGCCGGGCGCGGCGACAAGATTCTGATTGAGATATTCGGTCCTGCGGGCGATCTCGGCCGGGATATTATCGAGGCCGCGTATGAGGCGGGCGCGTTGCCGTTTGTGCAGATCAGGGATCAACATGTGTGGCGTTCGTGGCTGAGAGGCGTTACGGCGGAACAACTGGATGCGGCGGCGGGTATTGATCGGACGCTGATGGAGCAGATGGACTGCTATGTGGGCTTGCGAGGCAGTGACAATATCAGTGAGTACGCGGATGTTCCGAGCGATCGACTAGCGCTTTTCGACGCACGCTACAACACCCCGGTTCATAGTGAAGCAAGGGTTAAAGGAACGCGTTGGTGTGTGCTGCGCTATCCAAATAGTTCCATGGCGCAATTGGCGAATATGAGCACTGAAGCGTTTGAAGACTTTTACTATCGCGTCTGCACGCTCGATTACGCTCGAATGGGCAACGCCATGCAGGCGCTCAAGACACTGATGGAAGCAACCGACGAGGTGCGCATCACGGGTCCTGGGACCGATTTGACATTCAGCATCAGGGGGATTCCGGCGATCATCTGCGCGGGTGAACACAATATTCCTGACGGGGAAGTCTATACTGCGCCGGTTCGCGAATCGGTGAACGGCGTTATCCAGTTCAATACGCCGTCTCCTTATCGCGGCTTCGTGTTTGAAAATATCAGGCTGACGTTTGCGAACGGCCGTATTGTGAAAGCAGAAGCCAATGACAGTGATCGCATCGCCAGTGTATTCGACACTGACGAAGGCGCGCGCTACGTGGGCGAGTTCAGCCTGGGGCTCAATCCCCACATCAAAGAACCGATGAAGGATACTCTATTTGATGAAAAAATCGATGGCAGTTTTCATTTTACACCCGGAAATTGTTACGATGAAGCATACAACGGCAACCAGTCCGCGATTCACTGGGATTTGGTCGCCATACAGCGTCCGGATTACGGCGGCGGCGAAATCTGGTTCGACGGTCGGCTGATTCGCAAGGACGGCCGGTTCGTGGTTCCTGAGCTGCTTGCCCTAAATCCAGAGCAGTTGGTCTGAAGAGAGCAGAATTTATGATGCGACAGCGTGGCAAGGGGATACTCTTTTATGAAGTCAGGCGCCATCACTGACGATCTTATGAGTTGGTACGACGAAGTGCGCAGGGATCTTCCCTGGCGAATCGACAGCGATCCGTATAAAATCTGGGTGTCGGAAGTCATGTTGCAGCAAACGCGCGTTGAGGCGGCCATACCTTACTTCGAGCGGTTCATTGGCCGCTTTCCAACGCTCGCTTCTCTGGCCGCGGCAGACGGAGACGAAGTGGACAAATCCTGGGAGGGACTCGGGTACTATTCGCGAGCCAGAAATCTTCACAGCGCGGCGCGTGAAGTGAGCGCGCGGTACGGAGGAACGGTTCCTTCGTCTTACGACGATTTTCGCTCCCTTCCTGGTGTTGGGGACTATACGGCAGGCGCGGTTCTGTCCATCGCCTACAACAAGCCTCTTCCCGCCGTCGATGGCAATGTCCTGCGGGTTATCACGCGGTTGTTTGCGATTTCTGATGACATCATGTCGGCAAAAGCAAAAAAAACGGTGTCGGGCATCGTGTCTGAACTGCTGCCCGCTGACCGACCATCCGTGTTCAATCAGTCGCTCATGGAATTGGGAGCCTTGGTATGTATACCAAAAGCACCCCGATGCGCTGAGTGCCCTGTAGCGCAAAATTGTGCAGCCCGGCAACACGGATTGCAGAATTCATTGCCTGTAAAATCCAGCAAAAAGAAGCCTGTGGAAGTATACCTCACGGCGCTGCTGGCCAGCACTCCCGATGGATCGATTCTCGTGCGCAGGAGGCCTGCCGGCGGGCTGCTCGCGGGACTTTGGGAACTGCCCAACTGGACTGACTCCGAGATTCGCCCTGTGGGCGCCAAGGAGACGGTTTTGCAGGACGGACTTCTGCATGTGTCGGCGAATATGCAGTTCCTTGGCATCGGGCGTACGGAGGAGATGCGTTATCTGGGAAGGTACACGCATGCGTTTTCACACCGAAAATGGATTCTGTCGGTGTACTCCGTGCAAGTCGACGCACGTTTTGCATGCAGGGAACCATACCGCTTTGTGGATCGGCGGGAACGGGCGTTGTGCACGTTTGGACAGGTGTTTAACAGAATAATTATGGAGCATCTGAGTGAATGACATGAGGGGTGAGAGAATGACGCAGGCGGTGATCACAATCAGCGAAGACGGGGCGCGGCGGATCAAGGATATTATGCGCGAAGAACAGGCAGAGACGCTTTCTGTTCGCATTGCGGCTGCCCCTGGGTGAGGTGGTGTGCGTTTTTCACTCGCTCTGGATGAGCGGGCAGAACGGGACAGACAATTTGAGGCGCACGGCGTTTCTTTTGTCCTGGATCCCTTTACGGCGACTCTTGTACAGCAAAAGGTGAAGATTGATTACGACCCTGAATATGACAGCTTTTCGGTGTCCGCAGGCGGTGTTGCGACGAGCGACTGTTAATAATTTATAGTCGCTGCAAACGGGTGAGCCGTGACAGCCATGCGCAAACGATGTAAAATACACAGGAGAGACATACTGTATAGGGAAGACCAACTCAAACTGAAAGTAGGAGGAACAGACCGTGTACGGTTACTCGAATACCGCAGGGAACTCGTTAAAAAGTCGCGTACTCCTGGGGCTTTTCGCAACGCTGCTGTCAGTTGGCGTCGGCACTTATGTCGGACAGTTTATTCCTCCGGCATTCTATATGCCGCTTGTCATCGGTGAATTGGTGCTGTTTTTTGCGGCCACTTTTCTTCGCCGCAGGAAAGCTGTGGGGTGGGTGTTCGTTCTTGGATTCACTCTCATTTCAGGAATGACGCTGACGCCCATTCTGTACGCATACACGCAGATGATCGGCGTCAGACTGGTTCAGGAAGCATTTTTGATCACTGCCGGCACGTTCGCTCTCACGTCATTTGTCGCCTCGCGCAAGTCTGTCGACTTCAGCTGGATGGGGCAGTTTCTGTTCGCCGGCATCATCGTGCTGGTTGGCATGGGTCTCCTCAGTCTATTTGTTCCGTTTTCCACGGGGATCTCGTTTGTATACACGTATCTGGGCATCGCCGTATTTGTAGGCTACATGCTGTTCGATGTCAATCGACTGACTCGCTATGGCGTGACTGCCGATCAGGTGCCTGGTGTGGTGCTCTCGCTCTATCTCGATTTCATCAACCTGTTTTTGTTCATTTTGCAACTGTTCGGCTTAAATGCACGCGCGAGCAGGCGGTAGGCCAGGGCGATGGGCAGAGAACCCCTGGGTAGGGTGCTGTATCGTGAAATTGCTGAGCAAATTGAAACAGCAATCATGCGTGGCGAATGGGCCTCGGGGCAGAAGCTTCCTTCCCTGGCTGAGTTAGCCAGGCATTTTTCTGTTTCGAAAGCTGTGATGAGAGAGGCGTGCAGCCTTCTGATGGGGGCAGGGTTGCTTGAGATTCGCCACGGGGACGGCATTTATGTGCAGCAGTTGTCCCTCGATACGATACTGCGTCCACTTCAGGCGGCCCTGTTGTTGGGGCAGTCGGATTTGCGCGCGCTCCTTGAAGTAGGACTATGGATGGAGCGGGGCATTGCCGCTTCGGCGGCGAAACGACGCACTGAAGAAGATTGTGCAAAGCTGATTCAGGCGTTGTTCCATATGGATTCCGGGAAGGGCAATATGGAGATCGTTCTGGAAGGTGAGCGGATGTTTCACGTCACGCTCGCAGACGCAGCGGAGAATGCGATGGCGAGCAATCTCCTTCGCGTTCTCTATCATCCACTGTCCAGCGTCATGTCGCTGCTGATCGCCGATGAGCAACTGGAGGAACTGATTTTGACGGTGCATCGAGCGCTCTATGACAGCATCGCTGCGATGGACGGCGACGCTGCGAGTCGTCAGATCGAGATATACCGCAGCGCGCTGCAGGACAGAGTGTACGAATTGCGTAAGATGGCTGAATAAAATCCGGGATTTAATGCGAATTGCTGAGGGTGACTTTGGGGCGACAGGGGGTGGCGCAAAATGGAAGTACACCGCTTAATCTATGTGATTGATGATGACGAGAGTGTGCGCACGGTTGTGGAACGCTATTTGCTTCGTGAAGGATATGAGGTGAAGAGCTTTGTGCGCGCGGAAGAAGCTCTGACAGAGATTGACCTCATTTTCCCTGACATGGTTGTTCTCGACATCATGCTTCCTGGGATGAGCGGCTACGAATTTTGCAAATTGATTCGCGCCCGCAGTGATGTGCCTATCATCATGGTGTCAGCCAGAGATGAGGAAGTGGACCGCATCCTGGGTCTGGAACTGGGCTCTGACGACTATCTTGCGAAGCCATTTTCTCCCCGCGAACTGGTCGCGCGAGTACGGACTGTGTTCAGGCGGCTGCGGCCTGCGATTTCTGAAGAGAAACAACCACACCCTTCTTTTCCCTCTTGCGGCGATCTCGTGTTGCGTGACGAGGCGCGCCGGATCATAAGCGCAGACAAAGATCTGGTGTTGACAACAAAGGAATTTGAGTTGCTGGCCTATCTGATCAGATACAAGGGGCGCGCCTTCACACGGGAACAACTGTTGACGCAGGTTTGGGGATATGAATTCATCGGTGATGAACGCGCCATTGACGACCTCGTAAAACGACTGCGCAGAAAACTGGGAGCGGCTGAGTCCCACGCGGAGATTGTGACGGTTTGGGGATTCGGCTACAAGCTGGAAGGCGGAGAGCAAACCACATGATCGCTGCTTCACGGCGCCGCCAGCAGATGAAAAACTCGCTCTGGCGGGATCGTATGCTGTGCCGAGGCGAGTTCGGCGCAGCCGTGTTTGAGAAGCGGCACAGCATACGATCCCGGCGGGCAGGGACAATCGTTTCCGGAATAGGAGAACCAGGTGAAAACGTCGATTGCCGTAAAGGTTATTTCGGTCTATCTTGTGATCGTCATGGGCTCACTGATTCTGGCGGGCTTACTGACCAATCGGGCGATCGAAAATTATGTTATCGACATGACCAGAGCGAGTCTCGTCAAATACGGTAATAGTGTCATCAAACGGTTTGAAGCCCAGGGCCGGGTTGCAGTTGATGAGCACAGTAAGCCGCTCCCGCCTGTCAGCACCAATCTGACTGTCGCGGCGCAAACCATCATGCCCGAATATGTCGTGGTTGATCCGACGGGGTCTATTCTCTGGAATACGTTCTCGAAGGCAGACTATCCTCTGCTGTCCAAATTGAGCGTAGTCGTGGCAAAAGCCCTGGAGGGCAACGTTGCTGTCGGCGTGTATCCACAGAACAACCCCGTGTTTGAATTTGTGGCCATTCCGTTTCGCTACACTATGCGATCGCCCTTTAACGTTTCGCATTTGGGACCGCCGGATATGCTGTCGCTGCCGCAAGTGAAGAATTCTCAAGTGGACACCAAGGTGGTCGCGCTTTTTGCGCGTGTGTCGGACATGCAGCGTATCACGTCCGAGATATGGCGCGCTGTTGCCCAGGGGCTTGTGATCTCAAGTCTGATCACGGCTTTGGTGGGGTTGTTTTTGGTCCGCCGCTTGATGCGCCCGGTCGGAATTATAAAGACTGCGATTGACCGCGTCCGCGAGCGCGATTTCACAGCGATTCCGGTGGTTAACACCGGAGACGAATGGGAGGATTTTGCCAATGCATTTGGCGATATGGTGCAGGCGCTGCAGGCGTTTGACGAAGGTCAGAAACGTTTTCTGCAGAACGCTTCCCATGAACTGAAGACGCCGCTGATGGCCATTCGCGGTTA